>CAIXRL010000824.1 GCA_903921835.1 Candidatus Eiseniibacteriota bacterium
CCGGCACCGCGCCCGACGCCTACGACGTGGACTGGGCCACGGTCGGTCGCGTGGAGGTCCTGCGCGGACCGGCGGCGGCGCTATACGGCGGTGGCGGGTCAGCCGGCGTGGTGAACATCACCACTGCCGATGGCGTGGCGGCGCCGCTGGGATCGCGCGTGGAGTTCACGGGCGGCTCCTACGGCTTCAACCGCACGCTCGCCGAGGCGGGCGGCACGTCGGGCGACATGAACTATCGCTTCTCGTTCTCGCGCGCCGCGGGCGACGGCTGGCGCAAGCACAACGCTTTCGAGTCCGACAACGCCTACGGCAAGCTGAAATGGACGCCCAGCAAGCGTGTCGAGCTGCAGCAAGTGCTGGCGTGGACGGATTACAACGAGGAGAACGCCGAGGGGCTGAACGCCCTGCAGGTGCAGCAGGAGCCGAGCCAGGCGAACCCCGACGCCACGCCGTTCGACGAGCGTTTCAAGACCGGGCGCTTCACCGCCGGCACGACAGGCCGGTTCCAGCTGGCCGAGGGGCAGGCTCTCCGCTTCGCCGGCTACATGCGCGCGACGCGCTACACGGAGCCCCGGCCGCGCGAGCTGGTGCGGCGGGACATGCTTTCGCCCGGCGCGTCGGCGCAGTACGACCTCGACGTGAAGACGGGCGCGGCCGTCCAGCACTTCAGCGTGGGCACCGACGTGTCGTTCCAGTCCATCGGGGACACGCGCTTCTACAATCCCGGCGCCGGGACGCTGGACTCGCTGCTGTCGAACGAGGACATCCACCAGCGCGGCGTGGGCCTGTTCGCGCTCGACCGCGTCGAGCTAGCGCACGACTGGTCGGCGATGCTGTGCTTCCGCTGGGACGACATCGACAACCGCCTCACCGACCATCCGTTCGACGGCAAGGTGGATCGCTCGGACGACCGGCGCTTCCAGCGCGGGACCGTGCGCACAGGCCTGGCGTGGACGCCGTGCACGGACCTGAACCTGTTCGGGAGCTGGGGACAGGGCTTCCTGCCGCCGGCGACCGAGCAGCTCGTCAACAACCCGGTGGCCGTCGCCGGCTTCAACCAGGGCCTGACGTCCGCGCTCTCGAACGGCGGGGAAGTGGGCGCGCGCGGTGTGTTGCCGCACGCGCTGGGCTACGAGGTGACGGGCTTCCTGCTCGACACGCAGAACGATTTCGACCGCTACCGTATCAGCGAGCGCGAGGGGCTGACGTTCTACCGCAACTCCGGCGAGAGCCGGCGCTACGGTGTGGAGTCCCGGCTGAGCTGGAAGCCGGTTCGCCTGTTCGCGCTGGACGCGGCGTACACGTACTCGCACTTCCGTTACACGGCGCCTGTGGCGATCGACGGCAACGAGCTGCCCAACTCGCCCGAGCACCAGCTCGCGCTGGACGCGGAGTTCACGCCGATCCGGGACGTCACGCTGGGGATCGACGCGAACATGCAGAGCGACTGGCAGCTCGACACGCAGAACTCGGCGAAGGTGCCGGGCTTCGCGCTCTGGGGCGCCAGCCTCACGTGGCGCTGGCACGCGGGGAGCCTCGCCGGCGAGGCGATGGTGGCGGGCCGCAATCTCCTCGGCGCCTCGTACATGGCGTTCACCGAGCCGGACCCGGACGGGAACTCGTACCAGCCTGGTCCGAAGCAGGAGTACTTCGCGCGCATCCGGCTGTTCCGGTAGCGGCGCCCCGCCGCCAGGCTGCGCGCCGCAGCACGCGGTGCGGCACGTCCGTGAAGACGCCTGAGACATCCGGCCGCCCCGCGACAGGGTGGCCGGAGTCGTCTGTGCCCCGCCGCAGCGGATGCGCGTCCGCACGCGCTTTCTCCCGCGGGTGGTCGGGAGGTTGCCGTGACTGTGCAGCGGGCGGACCATGGGATCATGACTCGCGGGATTCGCGAGCGACGAGATCGTGGAGGTTCGTGCCATGACGATTGAACTCACCCAGCACCAGCGGGAACTCCTGACCGAGCTGCTCGAGCGGGAGCACAAGGATCGCGAACACGAGCTGCACCGGACCGATTCGCTGAGCTACAAGAAGCTGCTCCGCGAGAGAATCGGCGTGATCGAGGACCTTTGTGATCGTATCGCGGTCGTGGAAGTGGTCGGCTGATTTCCTGAACAGGTTTGCGAACGGGCCGCCGGGCTGACCGGCGGCCCATTTGCGTTTACGGGTCCCGGCGCGGCGCCGTCGGGAGGCCTGCGGCGGGGGGATTGAGGGCCCGGCCGCGCCGCCGACGGGAGCGCCTCCGCGCGCCCCGGTGAATCCCTCGGCCGTTCACCGCATCTGTAGCTGTAATGGCTACAAATGGAGAATCGACCGGCAGCGTCCGGTTCGCGGTGGCGGTGCACGTGCTGGTGCTGCTCGCGCTGAGCGACCAGGCCCGGAACTCGGCCGTGCTTGCGGGCAGCGTGGGCACCAACCCGGTCGTGATTCGTCGCCTGCTCGGGCTGCTGCAACGTGCCGGCCTGGTCCACGGCCGCACCGGTCCCGGCGGCGGTTTCCGCCTCGCGCGGCCGGCCGCGTCCATCACGCTGGCGGACGTGTTTCGCGCGGTGGAGGGCGGCGGTGCCGCACCTGCGCGGCACCGGCCCAACGCCGCCTGCCCGGTCGGGGGCGCGGTCCCGGCGGTGCTCCAGCGAATCGGCGAGCGCGCCGAGCGGGCATTCCTCGCCAGCCTCGCAGGCGAGACGCTCGCCGGCACCGCGCGCCGGGTGAGCCGGCGGATGCTGCGGGCGGGCGCGGGGACGAACCGCACCCACGAGTCGCCCGCGACGATTCGCACGAAGACTCGCACAGTCCAGCCGGCTTCCACCCTGAGGATGACATGATCACGACGACGCTGCCGGACACGACGACGCTGGGTGCCGTGCACCTCACCGTGCCGGACCTCGACCGTGCGGTGGACCACTACGCGGCCAGGCTCGGCTTCCTGGTGCACGGGCGCGCGGGTGACGAGGCGCGGCTCGGCGCAGGGGCAGGCGACCTCCTCGCCCT
The DNA here is from genome assembly GCA_903921835.1 of Candidatus Eiseniibacteriota bacterium. Lineage (GTDB taxonomy): Bacteria > Eisenbacteria > RBG-16-71-46 > RBG-16-71-46 > RBG-16-71-46 > CAIXRL01. Next base: position 2,992 of record CAIXRL010000824.1, read on the forward strand.
GAAAGGCGATCCCGGCGCGCGGCGTGCACGCGGCGCGACCGGCCTGTTCCACTTCGCCGTACTGGTGCCCTCGCGAGCCGACCTGGGAAGCGCGCTGGCGCACCTGGTTGCGACGCGCACGCCCATGACGGGCGCTTCCGACCACGGCGTGAGCGAGGCGCTCTATCTGTCGGACCCGGACGGCAACGGCATCGAGATCTACCGCGACCGCCCCTGCGCGGAGTGGCCGATGCACGGCGGCCGCCTGGAGATGGTGACGAACCCGCTGGACACCGACGGCGTGCTCGGCTCGCGCGGCCCGGAGCCGCAGGGAGCGTACGCGCTGGCACCGGGCACGGTCATCGGGCACGTGCACCTGCACGTCTCGCGGCTCGAACCGGCCGAGCGTTTCTACCGCGACGTCGTCGGGCTCGACCTCATGCAGCGCTGGGGGAACTCCGCGCTCTTTCTCTCCGCGGGCGGCTACCACCACCACCTCGGCCTGAACACGTGGGCCGGCGTGGGCGCACCCTCGCCGCCGCCGGGCTCGGTGGGCCTGCGGCACTTCGACGTGCGCCTGCCCGACCGCGCCGCGCTCGACGAACTCGTGGCACGCGCGGCCGTCGCGGGTGTGCCCGCCAAGACCACGCCGGATGACGTGCGGCTCACGGACCCGTCCGGCAACACGCTCGTCTTCACCACCACCCACCGGAGGGCACCGCAATGAAGAGCAAGGTCGGCATCATCGGCAGGGGCAACGTCGGCAGCGCGCTGGCGCGCGGTCTCGAACGTGCGGGCTACGAGGTCAGCGTCAGGGGCAACGACGCGGCGGCGGTTCGCGAGCTGGGAGCGTGGGCGCCCATCGTGATCCTCGCGGCGCCGCACGGTGCCGTGGATGCCGTCGTGGCCGCGCTGGGCGACACCATCGCGGGCAAGGTGCTGGTGGACGCGACCAACGCGCTCACTCCCGAGTTCCAGCTCGCGCTGGGCTTCACCACCAGCGCGGCCGAGGAGCTGCAGAAGAAGGCCCCGGCGGCGCGCGTCGTGAAGGCGTTCAACACCATCTTCGCGCAGAACATGGAATCGGGGCAGGTGCTGGGGCAGAAGCTGACCGTGTTCGCCGCGGGCGACGACGCCGCGGCGCGCGCCGCGACGCTCGAGCTCGCGAGCGCGATCGGCTTCGACGCCGTGGACGCGGGCCCGCTGGCTCACGCGCGCTACCTGGAGCCGTTCGGAGTGCTGGCGATCCGGCTCGCCTACGGCCTCGGCATGGGTCCGGGCATCGGGTTCCGGCTCGTGCACTGAGCGGCAGCAGCCGCGGCGCGCGGCTCGTCAGTGTGCCCGCGGCGCTCCGCCCGGCTTCGGGAGCAACTGCAGCGCTGGCGGCCGGGCCACGAACACGAGCACCGAGTCCGCGCCCGCGCGGTTGAGGCCCTGCGCCACCTGGTCGGCGAACGCGGCGATGCCCGCGGGCGTGTCCGCGTTCGCGTCGGAGGGCGGGAGCCCTCCGGCCAGCGGGTCCTCGCCGTGGCGGCGCGTGAACAGCGCGCGCGCGCCGTCGTCCATGAGCAGCCGCGGGTGCACCACGACCAGCCCGGGCCGGAGGCGCTCGAGCTGCTGATAGAGTTGGAGTCTCGAGCACATGTCGTCGTCCCAGACGAAGTACCCGCGCTGCAGCGGCACCGCGGCCCACATCGAGCGCAGCATTCCGTCGAAGCCCTCGCAGTCGCTCCGCCGTTCCATCGCGGTGCCGCCCCACGTCCATGCAGCGACCAGCAGCCCGCACGTGGCAACCGACGCCAGCGCCGGGCCGGCGCGGCGCGCCGGCCTCCACGACGCGAGCGCGGCGGGGGCGGCGGCGAGCGCGATCGCCAGCGCCGGCAGGAAGTACGTCGCGGGATCGGAGACGCCGTACGACAGCGTGAACAGCACCTGCGCGAGCACCGCGGCCACCAGCGCCGCGCGCAGCACGCGCGGCGTCCGCGCCGCGAGGAAGCTCCAGGTGAGCAGTGCGAGTGCCGCCGGCACGAGCCACGGGTAGACGTACGCGGCGAGGTCCGCCTGCTCGGGAGCCGACGGAGCGAACGCGCCGAGGTAGTGGCGGTAGCCGGCGCCGGTGACGTGTTCCCACGTGGCGCGAACGCCCGGCGCCAGCGCTCCCCACTGGCCCGTGGCCGGGTGCAGCGACCTGGCGTAGACGTAGCCCCACGCCGCCAGCAGCGGCAGCGCGCCCACCAGCGCGGGCGCGAGCAGCGAGCGCGTCAGCGGCCGCGCCGCGAACAGCAGCGCGAGCGTGAGCGGCGCCGCGACCAGCACGCTGGTGGCGTGGTGGGAGATGCCGAGGCCGACATACGCACCCCAGAGCGCGGCGCGCCGCGCGACCAAGCCCGCGTCTCGCGGCGTCGCGGCCAGCGCGGCGTTCGAGCCGAGCGCGAACAGGCAGGCGCCCGCGACCCACGCGAGGTGCCAGCTGTTCACCTCCGCCACCGTGGCCGCCGCGGTCCACACGGGATCGAAGCCGAACGCGGCCACCGGCAGGAGCGCAACCAGCGCCGCGGGCCGCGCCGGGACTCCTTCGCGCGCCAGCAGCCGGGCCGCGAACGCGTGCAGCAGCGCCACGGCCACCGCGCCCCCGAGCGCGCTCCAGGCGTTGGCCGCCCACGCCCAGCCCGCGCCGAGCGCGTGCAGCGCGCTCACGAAGCCGTGGCCGAGCAGCGTGTAGAACGCGTAGCCGGTCGGGTGCGCGAGCCCGAGCGTGGCGAGCGCGAGCGCGAACTCGCCGCTGTCTCCGCCGCCCGGCACCGTGGGTGCCCACACCAGGTAGAGCGCCAGGAAGACCGCGCCGGCCGCCAGCGAAGCCCAGGCCGGCGCCGGCGCAGCGGGGCCGGGCTTTGGCGACGGCGCGTTCGCAGCGCGGTGCGCGGTCGGTCGGGGTCTCGGGTGGCGGGGCATGCGCGCGAGTTTCGCACACAAGCGGGCGGCGATGGGAGCCGCGTGCGCCGCCGGGCCGCTGCGCCGCCGGGCCGGGCACCCTTCGCGGCCGCCGATTCCCGTGCCGCCGATTCCCGGCGCCGTGGACGCCGTCGCGTGCTAGCCTGCGCGCTCCCGTGGCGCGAATCGCGCCGCGGGCTCGCGCGTCCGGTCGTGTCCCGTGAGGGCATCGGCCGGGCCTCCATCCGCGGGAGGGATTCCATGGCAGTGCCAGACGGCAGCCGGCTCGGTGCCTACGAAGTCGTATCCCGGCTCGGCGCGGGCGGCATGGGCGAGGTCTACCGCGCCCGCGATCCGCGGCTCGGGCGCGACGTGGCGATCAAGTTGCTGCCCGAAGCATTCGCCAGCGACCCGGAGCGCCTGGCGCGCTTCGAGCGCGAGGCCAGGCTGCTCGCCTCGCTGCAGCACGCGAACATCGCGCTGCTCTATGGGCTCGAGGAGGCCGAGGGCCGGCGCTTCCTGGTGATGCAGTGCATCGAGGGCGAGTCGCTCGCGCAGCGCCTCGCGCGAGGGGCGCTGCCGCTGGCGGAGGCGCTGGAGGTCGCGGGCGCCATCGCCGCGGGTCTCGAAGCGGCGCACGAGAGCGGGATCGTGCACCGCGACCTCAAGCCGGGCAACGTCATGGTCACCCCCTCCGGCGACGTGAAGGTGCTCGACTTCGGGCTCGCCCGGGGAGGCGCGGGCACGACCGCGTCGGACGCGGGTCTGTCGGCGTCGCCGACCATGACGTACGCGGCGACGCAGGCGGGCGTGATCCTCGGGACCGCGGCCTACATGAGTCCCGAGCAGGCGCGCGGCAAGCCGGTGGACCGGCGCACCGACATCTGGTCGTTCGGCTGCGTGCTGTTCGAGCTGCTCACCGGTGCGCAGGCGTTCGCGGGCGAGACCGTTTCCGACATCGTCGCCCGCATCCTGCAGACCGAGCCGGATTGGACCGCGCTGCCGCAGGGCACGCCCGGTCGTGTGCGAGGCTTGCTGGTGCGCTGCCTGCAGAAGGACGCGCGCCGTCGGCTGCGCGACATCGGCGATGCGCGTATCGAGATCGAGGACCTGATCGCGGGCCGCGTCTCGGCCAGCGGCGCGCACCTGGTGCCCGCGATCACGCGTGCGCCACGCAGGCCGTGGCTCGTGCCCGCGGCGCTCGCGCTGGTGGCGGTGACGGCGCTCGCGACGTGGTTCGCCGCGCGCACGTTCGCGCCGGGGCCCGCGGCGGGCCCCACCCGCTTCGAGGTTGCCAGCCCGACGGGCCAGACGCTCCCGGCGGACGCCATCGCCGCTCAGCTCTCGCCCGACGGGCGCACGCTGGCCCTGATCGCGGCGGATTCCGTGCGTGTGCCGCACATCTGGATTCGTCCCATGGACTCGCTGGCACCCCGGCTGCTGCCCGGCACCGAGCGCGCCACCATCATGTTCTGGTCGCCCGACAGCCGCTCGCTCGCGTTCTTCGCAGGGGACCGCCACCTGTCGAAGGTCGCCATCGCAGGCGGCGCTCCCGAGCCCATCTGCGACGTCAAGGTGGCGCGCGGGGGGACATGGAACCGCGACGGCGTGATCCTGCTCGCGCCCTTCTCGAACGGTGGGATCTACCGCGTCTCCGCGAACGGCGGCGACCCCGTCGCCGTAGTGCATCCCGATTCGGCGCACGGAGAGACCGGGCTGCGATTCCCGTTCTTCCTGCCGGACGGCAGGCACTTCCTCTTCAGCTCGCTGCCCGCCGACAGCAGCGGCAAGGGACGCCTCTGCGTCGGCTCGCTGGACGGGGGCGGGACGAAGGTGCTGCTGCGGTCCGAATCCGGCGCGATCTACGCCGAGCCGGGCTGGCTTCTGTACTCGCGCCGGAGCGTGCTCGTCGCCCAGCGGTTCGACGCGGGGGCGCTGAAGCTGGAGGGGGATCCCGTGGCGCTGGACGATGTCCCGGCCGGCACCGATTTCGGCGGCGGGCCGATCGTCTCGGCATCGCGCACGGGCGCGCTGGCGTTCGTCAGCATGGAGCAGGCGCCATCCCGGCTCGTGTGGCTGGACCTGCAGGGACGCGTGGCCGCTTCCACGCCGGTGCCGAACGGCCTCTACACCCGTCCGGAACTGTCGCCCGACGGCAAGCGCGCGCTGTTGATCGGCACCGACGCCGGCCTGCAGAACTTCATCGCGCTCGCCGACCTGGACCGGGGCATGGTGTCGCGGGTCACCCCGAGCGACGTCCAGGCGACCGAGATGATCTGGGCCGCGGACGGGAACGGGTTTGCGTTCATCGAGGAGAACAACCGCAGCCAGATCGTCGTCCGCTCGCTGCTCGACGATTCGAAGCGGGCCTACGTCACGTCCGACCCCGCGTTCAAGCGGCTGGACGCCTGGTCAGCCGACGGCCGCTTCCTGCTCTTCGAGCGGCTCGACTCGGCGACCAAGTGGGACGTCTGGGTGCTGCCGCTCGACGGCAGCGGTCCACCGCGGCCGCTGCTGCACTCGGGCGCGAACGAACAGCGCTCCACGCTGTCGCCCGACGGACGCTGGCTCGCATTCGAGAGCGACGAGTCCGGCGTGTTCGAGATCTACGTCGTGCCGTTCGGTTCGCCCGGGATGCGCTATCAGGTCACCAGCGGCGGCGGCGGGTACGCGCGCTGGACGGGGGATGGAAAGCGTCTCCTGTTCGCGAGCGGCAAGGAGCAGGAGACGGTCATGCAGGCGAGTCTCCAGGCGGGCAGCGCATTCGCGCTCACCTCGCCGCAGCCGCTCATGCGCGTCCCGGACGGCCTCACGGGCCTCGACTTCGACCGTACCGCGACCCGAGTGATCGCACTGCTGCCCGCGCAGAAGGCGCGCCCGCAGACGGTGACGGTTCTGCAGGACTGGCGGGGCGCGTTGAGGAAGCCGTAGGGGGTGCGGGAGAGCATCGGCTTCCTCAAACGTTCGGGCGTGAAATCACACCAAATCGAGCCAAGCAGCCAACGGACGTCGCGGCAACACAATGCGAAGCGCCCCATCGGGATACCAACTGGTGGGGCGCTCCGTCTCCATGGGCTAGGATGGACAGTGCAAGACGTGAAAGGACAGCGAGACCGTAGCCACCGTAGCCGGTTCCGGGGCAGGTGGGTTGCGCGAGCGGAGGGGCCGCGCGGCGAGTACACGAGCTGAACTGATTGGACTGACTGACCCAGCGGGTTGTCGCGATGTGGCGCCGTCCAAGCGACGTCGATACCAGCAGCCGGACCCGCGCCGAATCATCAGAGGCTGAGGGCCTGTCGAGATAGAAGAAGGAAGGGGCGTGCTCATGGTGCTATGTGCTTTGGGCGGAGCGTTGCTGGCGATCGCGTCAGTGGCGGAGAAGCTCATGATCGGCGGCGCAGCAGTCACGACGGCGGTAGTCGCAGTCAAGGGCCTGGACGCATGGAAGCGCCAGCTCGTTGGCAAGGCAGCCTATCGAGTTGCCCAACGGGTGCTCATGACCGCCTACGAAGCAATGGATGCGATTCGCATCGTGAGGGCGCCGAGCTTATCGTTTGAGGCGAAACGGGACATATGGGTGGACGGACAGGGTCTGCCCGTGGATGTCGCAAACCAGAGGCTCTTGGACTGGGAGTTCAGTGCGGCTCTTGGGGCGATACGAGCCTGCCACAGATTCAGCGAGGCGCTGGTTCGACACCGCGTCATGACGGGCTCCGAAGAGACGCGGAAGCTCGCTATGCCGTTATTAGAGGAAGCGGCGAGTCTCATGGCAGACCGGCAGCAGCTGGCGCGCGCGGAGAACTCCAAGGCGAAGGTAGGCTACGCTGGCGCCGAGCCTTGGCAGTTCGCGTACCCGCCCGACCGACGGGAGGCTTTGGTGCAGGGGCTGCAACGGACCGTGGCTGACCTTCGACAGGCGCTTCGACGCGAGATCGAGTGAGATGTCACAGGTTGCGCGCCCAGTAGCGCCTGCGCCCCCCCCTATCGGGCGAGCCGTGCAGCGCAGATAGCAGTTGACCATCGCGATTGCGTTGCAATCAGAAGCCAGCGGACGCGTTGTCCGAGTGAGAATCGGACCGATTGAGGAAGGGGGCTAGCGTGACAGGATTGCTCCTGTTCGGCGGAATCACTCTCGCGGTCCTTTCGGCGGCATGGCTACTTGCCCTCGTGGCGCGCTCAAGCCGGTTGCTGGAGTTGGTGCTCGGCCTCGCGGTCATCGCGGCGGGGGCCTTCCTGCTCAGCTGGGTATTCTACATGGTCGCTGGCGGAGTCACCGGGAGACTGGTCGCAGGCACTGTTGTGTGGCCGGCTATCACCTGGTCATACATCGCATTGGGCGCGCTGTGGGTCGGGGCAACGCGCCCGCTGCCGCGAATCGTGCGTCTCGTTCCGTTCATCATCGTTGGCGGAGTGGTCCTGCTGGGAGTGCGAGTGCGTCCAGAAAATGCCGTAACGGGTTCTGCAATGCTCGCAGCGGGCCTATTGTACGCGCTCGGGGCAAGAACCGGATCGGAGCGGGGAGGAGAAGCTGACGTAAGCGCACTGCCTGGGGGCCGCGCCGACATCGAGGAGCGGAGGTCGAAGGTGGACCATTGCCCCGTTTGCGGCAGTGGGGTGTTCTTCCTAATCAACGCGATGGTATCGCCCCGTGAGTACCGCTGCCTGAGATGTGAGCGAGTGTTCACCTCGGATGGACGAGAAGTCAGTCAGGCGATGGCAGGTGACTTTCCGCCCATTCCGCCATTCTTCGACGAGAAGCAGCGCCGCGATCACAAGAACGAGTACTGGCGCGGGCTCAATGCCTGGGCGCGTGACTATAAGCCGGAAGCGAAGTACGTCGAGATGGTCCGAAGCCATGAACGAGCCGTTCGCGCGCGACGTTACCGGTGGGCGCGGACCGTCATAGCCGAGATCAAGCGATTCGTGCGCCGCGAACCACGAGTGTTCACGACGCCGTACGAGCCAGGAGATGAGCGCCATACTAAGGGCGGCCCCGATTAGGGCGCCCCGTGATGCCTAACGCCGACGATTGTGAGGATGGCGAGCCGCGGCATTCGCGATGAAGGGGCCGAACGTGGAAGCCGTCGAAAGAGGGAGCGTGGACGCTTCGGGAAGAGCAGGTGCGGAATGGGCGAGTGCCGCCATCGTCGGCCTTGCGGCGCTCGTCGCGTTGGGGGCGCTCGCGCGGCACGGAACGGGCTACTTCACGGTCACGCGATGGGCCGTTAGCGTGGGCCTTGGTGTCGCCGGGGCGAGGATGATCAAGAGTGGGAAGGCCGTGCTTGCGATTGGGTTCGCCGTTGGCGCTCTGCTGTTCAACCCAATCGCGCCGTTCTTCTTCGCGCGGGGGACATGGCGGGTTCTTGACGTGAGTGCAGCCGTCGCCCTGCTGGCGGCCGCGGGGGCCATCATGCGAAAGGGGCCGGAGTGAAGCCCCCTTGGCAAAGAAACACAAAACACAAGAATGACGGACAGTGACGGACAACAGGGCGGACACGGGCACAAGTGTTCGCGGCGGCGTTCGCGTGACTTGAGCAGACCACGGCGGACGCGGTAAGGTAGACGCACATCGGTAGGCGCTGCCCGGCTCCAGGCCGGGTTCGGGAACCATCCTCGGTTCCTTCCCCCTCGTCCCAGTACGAGGGCAACGGGCGCGAGCGGCCTCGCTCGGTCCAAGCCTCCAAGTCACAGGGGAAGAGTGTGTGCAGCAAACAACGGCGTTCCTGCCGTGTGTTC
>CAIXRL010000825.1 GCA_903921835.1 Candidatus Eiseniibacteriota bacterium
GGGCGCGGATCTCCCGTGTGACGGGCGGCCGGACGCCGCCTTCGTGCTGCCGCCATCGTTCTCGAGCGCGCGCTTCGCGTGGAGCACCGGCGCGGTGCAGCGGATCGGCTTCGCGGGCGAGCTGCGCGACTGGTTGCTCACGCGGGCGCACAGGCGGCCCGCGCGGGGCGAGGCGCACCTCGCCTGCGAGTACCTCTCGCTGCTGGGCGCGCGCCCGCGCGGCCTGCCGGCCGTGAAGCCGCTGCGCCTGCCCGCCGCGGCGGGGGAGCAGGCGGATGCGTTGCTGGGCGAGGCCGGCCTGGCCGGGCGGCCGCTGGCCGTGCTGGCGCCCGGCGCGCTGTTCGGGCCGGCGAAGCGCTGGCCCGTGGAGCGTTTCGCGGCGCTGGCCGCCACGCTCGTCGCGAGCGGCCACGCGGTCGCGGTCTGTGGCGGTACTTCGGAGCGGGAGACATGCGACGCGGTACTCGCGGGGCGCGCAGGCGGCGCCGCCATGCTGGCGGGCCGCACGACGCTGCCCGTCCAGGCCGCACTGTGCTCCCGAGCGGCGATCGTGGTGAGCAACGACTCGGGCATGGCGCACCTCGCGGGCGCGGTGGGCGCGCCGACGGTTGCGATCTTCGGCTCGACCGCGAGCGCGTGGACGGCGCCGCTGGGGCCCCGTGTGCGCGTCGTGCAGCGTGCGCCCGTGTGCGCACCGTGCTTCCGGCGGACGTGCCGCATCGGCTACCGCTGCCTCGCGGCGGTCGAGGTGGGCGACGTGCTGCGCGCGATCACGCAGTTGGCGGGCGGCCCGCGCGCGGAGGCGATGGCATGAGGGTGCTCGTGGATGCGCGCGCACTGGCGCGACGGCCTGGGCGGCTGCGCGCGGCCCTGACGGGGCTCGCGATGCGCGGACACGATGTGATCTGGCTCGGCGCCGGCGCGCCTGCGATCGAAGGCGTGCGAAACGTCTCGGGTTTGCGCGCGCTGCACGCGGAGAGTCCCGACCTGGTCGCCAGCGCCGGCTTGCCGGCGGCGGCGGTGCGCCTGCTGTGGCGGGCGCGGGCGCGGGGCCTGCTGCTCGAACTGCGAGCGGACGACCTCGCGGGCTGGAGCCTCGTGGATCGCATGGCGTGGGCCGCTTCGCGCCGCTTCGGCCTGCTCGAGCCGTCCGCGGGCGAGCGCGCCCGCTCTCTCGTCCGCGGCGACGTGCTGCCGCACATCGCTTTGTGGCCGGACGGGCCCGCGGCCGGCGAGGGGGAGTCCGCGCACCCCGACGTGTCGGTCCTCGAGAGCGCCGCGGAGCGCCTGCTGGCCGCCTCGCGCGGCCCGCGCGCGTGGCCCGCGGTGTTCCTCGACCGCGACGGCACGCTCATCGTCGAGCGCGGCTACCTCTCGGATCCGGAAGGCGTGGAACTGCTCCCGGGCGTTACCGCGGCGTTGCGGCAGCTGCATGCCATGGGCGTCGTCATCGTCGTCGTATCGAACCAGGCCGGCGTCGGTCGCGGCCTGTTCACGCTCGAGCGGGCGTGGGCCACGATGGCGCGCCTGCGCCGCCTGCTGCGAGCGGAGGGCGTCGAGCTCGACGCGATTCGCTTCTGTCCGCACCGGCCCGACGAAGGCTGCCGCTGCCGCAAGCCCGGTACCGGCATGCTCGAGGATGCCTCCGAGGCGCTGCACCTCTCGCCCGGCGGTTCGGTGATGGCGGGGGACCGCTGGCTCGACGCGGCCGCCGGCCGTGCCGCCGGCGGGAC
>CAIXRL010000826.1 GCA_903921835.1 Candidatus Eiseniibacteriota bacterium
CCGCCTCGCGGTGACGCGGTTGCCGTTCGGCTAACGGTTCACGTCATCAAGGTCCGTAGAGGACTTCCACCTCCAAGTCATCGCGCCCTGCCGGGCGCACCAACACGAAGCGGGCGGGGAGTGTTCCCCCCGCCCGCTTCGAGACTACGGACTGCTTGTCAGGACTGCGACTTACCGCAGGACCACCACGCGACCGTTGATGGCGGCACCCGACGCGTAGTCGATACGCGCGAAGTACACACCACGAGCCGCCTGGTTGCCACTGGCGTCCATACCGTCCCAGCGGATCGACTGCGGTCCGCTGTCGTACGTCTTGTCGGTCAACGTGCGGACGACGCGGCCGGTCACGTCGTACAGACGGACACGGACGCGACCCGGGGCAGCCACGCCGAAGTTGATCGTGGCATTGCGGGCCTGACCGACGCTGTTGCCGATCCACAGGCTGTTCGCGAACTGCCCACCCCGCGGAACATCACCGATGGGCGTGGGCGCGACCCACTTGGTGCACGCCTGGCTGAACACCTTGGTCATGACGTTGTAGGTGTACTCCAGCCGCCCGTAGCTGCTGCTGCAGTAGCGACCCCACAGACCCGCGAGGTCGAACCCATCGACCAGCGAGACGTAGTTCTGCAGCGAGTTACCCGTCTGCCGCTGATGATAGATCGCTGCCGCATACCCGGAGGCGGCAGGCCCGTACCAGCTAGCGGTCTGCGAACCGGCAAGGCCCGCATTGTAGTGAAGAACGTCCTCGGTGACGACGCAGCTCAGGCTCACGCCGGAGACGACCGTCGCCGAAATGACCGCCGTGCTGACGAGATCCACACACTGGGCGGCGTTGTGCGACAGCGCCGCGTACGAGGCCCCGACGAAGCTCGTGCCGAGTACGTCCGACATGAACGTCGCGTGATTCGGATCGGTCGAAGCAGCCTCGGATTCCGCGAAGCCATCGCCGGCGATGAACAGACCGCGCGGCTGCGGCTGCAGACCCGTGGACGTCTCGAGGAAGTCCGTGAGGATCGAAACATCGTCCTCGGGGATGTCGGAATCCAGCACCGGGCCAATGTCAGCCGTGGCGAGACTGCCCGTCAGGAGCGCGATCGCCGTGTAGTACTGCCTCAGCATATCGGGCGTCGGAGCAATCTGCGCGTCGTGGCCGAGCAGAAGATCCGCACCGTGGGTGACGAGACGGCCACCCAGGCGCCCTCCGACCGAGTACCCCGACTCCGTCGCGCGGCAGGCGTACATGTCCCACAACGTGCCCGGCTGGGCGTTCTGGTAAACGAACGCGTCCGCCTGCAGGGTGGGGTTCAGAGGGGCGTCGAGGACGACATGCGGTGCGGAATGCCAGCCGTTATGCGCGCCCCACTTGTTGGAAACGGTGCCGCCGATGGAGTCCATCACGGAGCACCACACCATTTCGTCGCCCTGACGGTCGTCGTAGTCCGCGTACAGCATGCAGGCCGCGCCGAGGCCGCCGTACTGCGCGTCCTTCCAGCGATCCGGAAGGATGCTGAACTGCTGCCAGCGGTGCGCGTCGTAGTTGTCCTCGTTACGCTGCGGCATGATCGTCGCCGTATCCGGACACATCACGAACCCGCCGTGCTGGAAGATCGTCGACTTGCGGAAGAAGTACTGCACGTGCGAGCCGGGCGTCAGCAGGCCGTCGGGAATGATCTTCGTTCCCAGCGTCGTGGTGAGCTGCCCGTCCCAACCCGTGCGGGACTGCGGAACCGTGGTCAGCCACGCCGGCGCCGCACCGCAGATCGTGTTGGCACTGTTGCTATTGACGAGCGTCGTGTCCACGACGAAGCAGCGCGGACGCGCGACGCCCAGGTACGCAAGGTGCGGATCGAGAATGTGGTACGTCGACTGCCACACACCCGCGGTGACCGGGTAGGAGGCGCCGATGACCGCACCGAGACCGCCGGGGAAGTAGTTGGTCCGCAGCGTGTCGCAGCGCGCCGAGTTCCAGGTCAGGTTGTCCCACGCCGTGTGGCCGTTGTGCGTCCCAGCCGAGAAGTCGCCGGGGGTCCGGATGTACTCCGCCCAGAACGAGGAATCCGACAGGTCGGACGGATTCACGATCGTGGTGCGGTTGTCCGGACGGCGGAGCAGGTGCATGCCGGCCAGGAGCGGATACTTGGGCAGTACGTCCGTACCCACCACCGCGCGGTAGTTGCCCGGGCCGGGAAGGATGCGGAACACCATGTCCACGCGGATCTTGGTCGAGCTCGTGTCCCCGGCAACAGCCGCCGGGTCGGTCGCGGTCACCTTGATGGAGTCCGCGAGGATGTCCAGACGCACGCCTCCGAGACCAGCAGTGCCCGCGAGCTGCGCATTGTTGATCGCACCCTTGATCAGGGCGCCGCAGGTGTCCAGGGCCGCGATCGAGGTGGCGCCGCCCAGAGCGGGTCCGCCCACCGGGAAGGCGTCATTGAACCACTGCCAGATGTCCGACGAGATCGAACCGACGCCGCCGCCGCTGGCCGTGTTGACGATGGCGAGCGAGACGTTGTCGAAGTACGCGCCGTCGGCCGGGTTGACCGCCGTGCAACCTCCCCACCACAGCGGGAAGTTGTAGACGCCGATCCAGAGCCTCAGGGAATCCGGCTGGCCACCGACCTTGGTCGTGTAGACCATGTTGTGCGCCTTCATCGCGGTCAGGTCGCCGTAGCAGTACACGTCCGAGGTGTAGTAGACCGTGTTCAGCGTGGCCAGATCACCCCAGCACTCCGTCCCGACACCGTTGCTGGTGCTGGTGGACATGTTCGGGTACGACATGGCGCCGCAGTAGTACAGCACGCCCGTGATGTCGGCGATGAAGTCGCCGCTGTAGACGTCCCACTTGAGGTAGTAATCGAGCGACCCGGCCGCGGTCGCCGGGGTCAGGCCCATCGAGTTCGGGTTGGTCGTGGTGGACAGGTTGATCGTCGGCGACAGAATGCCGTAGAAGCCGTCCAGCCCGCCGTCGTAGGTGTTGTCGCCGATCATCTCGCTCGGGTCGTTGCCCGCGTCGAGAACGTTGCCGACCATGTTGCAGGTGCGGACGCCCGACGTGACGGAGCCGCACAGGTCATGCCAGGGCAGGCCGGTCAGGGGACGCGCGTGGAAGTACAGTGCGGGCGGCTTGCCCGTCGACTTCCAGTACGTTTCCGGGCTCGTGCCGATCGCGTTGTTGACGTTGTCGGCCATGCCCTCGTTGCCTTCAAAGGCACCGATCACGGTGGGAGTAGCAGCGCCCCACTGGGTCGTGACGTTGTCGATCTGCGCGGCGCCACGGCCACCCAGCTCGCCCCAGGTGCCGCTCGTCAGGTCGTCGCTCGTGGCGTTCGTGTGGACGCGGAACACGAGACGGACGTCGGTCGAACGAACCTCGCCCGGGAGGACCTTCTGGTAGATCGAGTTGGCGATCAGGGAAATCTGGGGCTTGAGAGGATCCAGATCCGACCAGGGGATCACCTGGCTGAACGCGACGGAGCCCGTCGTGTCAGGAGACGCCGGGTGAATGCCGGTCTGTCCCAGGAGCTGGTAGTACGGCGCGTCGGCACCGTCGAAGATCCGGAGGACTTCCGAGAACCAGCGGCGCTGCGGATCGTAGACCGGAGCGATGGCGCCCGTCGACAGGGTCACGCTGTCGTCGTTGGCCGGCACGCCGATGTAGACCTCGAACGAGTCGATGGGACCGTTCTGGCTGTACGAGCTGATGAAGTTGCCGTCGGTGGTCGAGAGCGGATCACCGTGGTACCAGCCGCGACGGCCGGCGGCAAGGACATACGCCGTCGACATGCGCGTGCGGTACAGGAAAGACAGCGTCAGCGGCTGTCCCGTGACCGGCGTGATGTCGCGATACAGCATCTGGTCCCAGGCGCGGACGTAGCCGGGGAAGTTCTTCGCCGTGCGGCCGGCGCCCGTCGTCTGCACCCCGAAGTCGATGCAGTCCCCGTTGTACGGGTTGAGCGTCTGCGCATCGATCACGGACATGTCGCCGTGAACGCGCAGACCGCACCACGCGGACTTGCCGCCGGCGATCGGCGACCAGGTCACGGCGTGGCCGCTGGGAGCGAGGATGCCGGGATCGGCGTGCCAGGCGCCGATGATGCCCTTGGTGCGGCGCTGGTTGGCGGAAACGCCGAGGTTGACGTTGTTGGTCTCGTTGCCGAAGGCCAGGCACGAGTAGGCGTAGTCGTGGTCATCGGTCAGAGCGGATCCGAGCACGCCGGCACGGTCGTTGGTCGGCCACCAGCCCATCAGGGAGTCCCCGTGGGCGTTGGTGAGATTCTCGAAATCCCACACGGCGTTGTTGGGATTGACGGTGCCAGGACGGTCAACACCGGCATAGATGTTCCAGTAGTTGTTCGGGCCGACATGATTCGAGGCCGAGAAGCCGACCCAGGTCGTGTCGTAGGCGCCTGCGGACGTTCCCAGGCCCTGCCGCTGAGCACTCCGACCAGAATGGTTTGCCAAGAAATCGGGAAGCTGGCGCACCATACCAGGGTCGAACGAACCCTCGTCGGCGTACGCCGCACATGCCATCGCAGCCGCTCCAGCAAGGAGCAACAGCGCGAAGCAAGCCTTCTTCATAAGGGACTACCTCCATCGACGCGATGCTCTTCGGCATCACGAAGTCTTCCAGCAACGGATTGCGAGCGAGGTGTCGCAAATCAAATTGCCGACGGCGGCTCAAACGATCTGTCGAGCACTCCGACGGCAGTTGCTGCAGTCCTGAGGAGCCATCCCTCCTTTCCGCTGCCCCGCGTCACCCTTAGGCAGTTCGGGCTCGGCGAGACACTTCATGGTGCATGCGATCTCTTTGGGAGCCGGACGTCCGACCGGAACTGCTGCCAGTCCATGTCGACAAATCCAGCCGCGGAACTCTGAGGTGCGAGTGGGGAGGGTGCGGAAACGCCGCGCCGATCCACCACGGGACAAAGGCTAGGCGGACATCATGCATCTGTCAATCCGAATCTTCACAAGGCTTGACTTTTCCGTCGGGCGGCAAGATGTGATTTTTCAGGCATATGTGACGTTCTTGGAGCGACTTGCAACCGCCCCCACGGTGCGCTCCCCCGCCCGCGAAAAACTCGTCAGCCGATGTCCGTGGGCCGGGCGCGCCAGGCGGCCTCGGCCGCACCCGCCACCTCGCGCGGGGGGCTGCCGCACGCCTGCGCGACCGTGCGGACCGATTCGTATTCCGCGTGCGCCCGGCGGCTGCCGTCGGCGAGCGTGGCCACCTTGACCGTCACCTCACCAAACTCCGTCGCCACGCGCTCGAAGGTTCGCGCCAGCTCGATGCGACGTTCCTCCCGGATCCGCACGCCCAGCGTGCTGGTCGATGCCAGGATCAGGCCGGCAAGCTGCCCGGAAGCGGCAGGCTCCGCCACGACGACCAGCCAGTGGCCCGGCCGGCCCTTCTTCATGAACGCGGGCACCAGCATGGCATCGAGCGCCCCCGCTTCCAGCAATCGCGGGACGAGGTCGGCGAGGTACTGCGGGTTCTCGTCGTCCAGCGCCGTCTCGAGCACCGCAACCGTGCGCGTCGCACCGGCCGACGAGGCTTCCTCCCCGACCAGCAGCCGCAGCACGTTGGGGTGATCGGCGAACTCGCGCGCACCGGCGCCGGTGCCGACCCGCTCCAGTCGCATCCCGGGAACCGGCGCCAGCCAGTCGTCCACGAGCGTGGCCAGCAGCGCCGCGCCGGTCGGCGTCACCAGCTCGGCCTCGACCGGTCCCATGCGCACGCGCGCCCCGCGCAGCAGCAGCGCCGTCGCCGGAGCGGGCACGGGAATGCGGCCGTGCTCGCACATCACGGTGCCGCCGCCCAGCGGCAGCTCCGAGGCGCGCACCCGGTCCACGCCCAGCGCCGCGAGTCCCGCGCAGGCGCCGACGATGTCCACCAGCGCATCCACGGCGCCCACCTCGTGGAAGTGAACCTTCTCGGGGCTGCTGCCGTGCACCTCGGCCTCGGCCTGCGCCAGGCGGGCGAAGACCGCGCGCGATCTCTCGCGCACGGCTGCGGTCAGGTCGGCGGCCGCGAGGATGGCCTCGATGTGGCGCAGGTGCCGGTGCGGCTGGCGCTCCGGCGCGCGCACCTCGACGCGGGTCGCGGCAAACGACCCGCGATTGACCTTCGAGACCTCGATGGAGACGCCCTCGAGCTTGAGCGCCTGGGGAATGCGCTGCAGCTCGGCCTCGGGCCAGCCGGCACCGATCAGCCCGCCCAGCGTCATGTCGCCGCTCACACCCGAAACGCAATCGAAGTACGCCAGCTTCATCGGGTCAGCCCCTCGCGCCGCGGTTGATGAGATGCGCGGCGTAACCCGCGCCGAAACCGTTGTCCACGTTGACCACCGTCACGCCCGCCGCGCACGAGTTGAGCATCGCCAGCAGCGGCGCGAGCCCGCCGAAGTGCGCGCCATAGCCCACGCTGGTGGGTACCGCGATGAGCGGCCGGTCCACGAGCCCGCCGACCACGCTGGGCAGCGCGCCCTCGAGCCCCGCGACCACCACGACGACGCGCGCCTCGCGCAGCCGCTCGCGGTGCGCGAGCAGGCGGTGCAGCCCCGCGACGCCGACGTCCGCGATCAGCTCGGCGCGGCTGCCCATGGTGCGCGCGGTGACCAGCGCCTCCTCGGCGACCGGCAGGTCCGCGGTGCCGGCGCACAGCACGAGCACGCGCCCCCGCCCCGGACGGCGCGCCGCGCGAGCGCGCACCACAACGCAGCGCGCTCGCTCGTGCACCTCGGCGCGCGGGAAGGCGGCGGCGAGCGCGGCGCGGCCCGGCTCGTCGACGCGCGTCGCCAGCACCAGCCCGTGCCGGGCGAGCAGGCGGCCTGCGATGGTCACCAGCTGCGCGGGCGTCTTGCCCTGGCCGAAGATCACCTCGGGAAAGCCCGTGCGCAGCGCGCGTTCATGGTCGAGCGTGGCGAATCCCAGATGCTCGACCGGCGCCGCCGCGATGCGCCGCGCCGCCGCGGCGGGCGACGTGCCCCCGCGCCGCACGTCGCGCAGCAG
>CAIXRL010000827.1 GCA_903921835.1 Candidatus Eiseniibacteriota bacterium
CCCCCGCCGCGCCCGTGGCGAGCGCAGCCGTGGCGAGCGCCGCCACCGCCGTGCCCGATGCCCGCGCGTTGTTCGCGCGTGCCCTGCGCGCCGCGCGTGCCGGCGCGGGTTTCGTGCTCGTGCTCGCCGCGCTCGCGATCGCCGCGCCGGCGCATGCGCAACACGTCACGGTGCCGCCGCCCACGAAGGGTGTCGTCGCGAAGGTGCCGCCGGCCGCCTCGCCGCGGGTGACCGCGGGAGGGTTGCAGGCCCCCACCGTCCCGCCGCCGCCGCTACCGCAGGTGGACATCCGTGTGGGCGAGGGCAAGGACCAGATCCGGCTGTCGGGCGCCGTCGGGCTGGTCGTCTTCCTGGGCGTGCTCACGCTGCTGCCCGCGCTCTTCCTGCTCATGACGAGCTTCACGCGGATCCTGATCGTGCTGCATTTCCTGCGTTCGGCGCTCGGCACGCAGACCACCCCGCCGGGGCAGCTGCTCGTGGCGCTGGCGGTGCTGCTCACCGGCGTGGTGATGCACCCCGTGCTCGAGGAGACCAACAAGACGGCGCTGCAGCCGTACTTCGCCGGCCAGATCCAGCAGGGCGAGGCCTACAACCTCGCGCTGAAGCCGTTTCGCGCCTTCATGCTCCGCAACGTGCGCGAGCACGACCTGACCACCTTCACGGACCTCTCGGGGCTGGACAACGTGCAGAGCGAGGACGACCTGCCCATCGTGACGGTCGTCTCCGCCTTCGTGGTCAGCGAACTGCGCACCGCGTTCCAGATGGGCTTCGTGCTCTACCTGCCGTTCGTGGTCGTGGACGTCATCGTGGCGTCGGTGCTCATGAGCCTCGGCATGTTCATGCTGCCGCCGGTGATGGTCTCGATGCCGCTCAAGCTGCTGCTCTTCGTGCTCGCCGACGGCTGGACGCTGGTGGTCCAGAACCTCGCCGGCAGCTTCAAGTGAGGTCCTGACCGTGTCCGGTGCGCTCGCAGTGGACCTCATCCGCCAGGCCATCATGCTGGCGCTGATGGTGGCGGCGCCGATGCTCGTGACCGCGCTGTGCGTGGGTATCACCGTCAGCCTGATCCAGGCGGTCACGCAGTTGCAGGAGCAGACGCTGACGTTCATTCCCAAGCTGCTCGCGCTGGCCCTGGTGTTCACGTTCATGCTGCCGTGGACGCTGACGCGGCTCGTCGAGTACCTCGCGGGCGTGCTGCGCAGCCTGCCGACGCTGACCTCCTGATGGTCGGCGTCCCCGACTTCCTGGGCGCGGCGCTGACGCCGGAGAAGTGGCCGACGTTCGCGCTTCTCACCGGCCGGCTGGGCGGTCTCATGATGACCGCGCCCGCGTGGTCCGGCACGAGCATGCCGCGCCTCATCCGCACGGCGCTCACGGTGGTGCTGGCGATCCTGCTGCTGCCGGCGGCGCCGGCCGCGGCGATGCCCGAGCACGTGCTCGACCTGCCGCTGCCCATGGCGGCCGAGATCGCGATCGGCGTCGTGATCGGGCTCGCCGCCGCGGTGCTGGTGCAGGCCGTGGGTCTCGCCGGCGAAGTGATGTCCATGCAGATGGGCCTCTCGATCGCGCCCGCGCTCGCGCCCGTGCCCGAGATGGAGGTCGTCGGCGTCGGCCCGATCACGACCACGCTCGCGATCCTCATCTACCTCTCGCTCGGTGGCCACCTGATGCTGCTGCGCGCGTTCGCGGACAGCCTGCACACGCTGCCGCCCGGCGCCGGCATCGAGTTCACGGGCGGTGGTCCCGTGGCCTCGGCGCTCGCCGGCCAGCTGTTCTCGTGCGCCGCGAGCGTGGCCGCACCGGTGATGGTGACGCTCCTGCTCACGAACATCGCACTGGCGATCCTCAGCCGGGCGGTGCCGCAGTTGAACGCCATGATGGTGTCGTTCCCGCTCACGATCGGCGTCGGCCTGCTCATGCTCGCCGTGTCGCTGCCCAACGTCTCCGCCGTCGTCGCCCGCTGGGTCCAGGAACTGCCCGCGAGCGTCAACGGCCTGCTCGTCCCCTTCCAGCACTGACGCGGAGACCACGATGGCCGAGAACGAAGACGGCCAGGAAAGATCCGAGAGTCCGACCCCGAAACGGCGGCAGCGCGCGCGCGACGAAGGCCAGATCGCCCGCAGCGTCGAGCTGTCGGCGGCCGCG
>CAIXRL010000828.1 GCA_903921835.1 Candidatus Eiseniibacteriota bacterium
GCACCGCCTCGTCGGAGCCCGGCCCCTGGCGCACGTCCCGCACGCCCTACCTGCAGGAGATCATGGACTGCCTCTCGCCGTCCCACCCGGTCGAGCGTGTGGTGGTCATGGCGGGGGCGCAGATCGGCAAGACCGAGTGCGGGAACAACTGGATCGGGTACGTGATACACCACAGCCCTGGTCCGATGTTGATGGTTCAGCCAACGGTCGAGGTGGCGAAGCGCGTGAGCAAGCAACGCATAGCGCCGATGATCGAGGCCACGCCGGTGCTGCGTACGCGCGTTGCCGAGTCACGGGCCCGCGACAGTGGGAACACGGTCCAAGTGAAGGAGTTTCAGGGCGGGCTGCTCATCATCACCGGTGCCAACTCAGGCGCGGGGCTGCGCAGCATGCCGATCCGATTCCTGTTCATGGACGAGGTCGACGAGTACCCCGGCGACGTGGACGGTCAGGGTGATCCCGTGGCCCTCGCGGAGAAGCGCACCGCCACCTTCGCGCGGCGCAAGGTCTTCCTCACCAGCACGCCGACCGTGAAGGGGCTGTCGCGGATTGAGCGCGAGTACCTGGAGAGCGACCAGCGGCGGTTTTTCGTGCCCTGCCCGCTGTGTGGTCATGCCGAGTACCTGAGCTGGCGCGACCCGGCGCACCACCGCATCGTATGGGAGGAAGGCCGGCCCGAGACCGCGCACATGATCTGTGGCGGCTGCGGCGGGAAGGTGGAGGAGCGGTACAAGACCCAGATGCTCGAGCGCGGCCAATGGCGCGCGATGGCGCCAGGAGCGGGCCGCACCGCGGGTTTTCACCTCTCGGCGCTTTACTCGCCGCTGGGGTGGAAGTCGTGGGCCCAGTGCGCGAGCGAGTTCCAGTCGGCGAAGGAAGATCCGTTCCGTCTCAAGACCTGGGTGAACACCGTGCTCGGCGAGACGTGGGAGGAGCGGGGCGACAGCGTCAGCGCTCACGACCTCTCCACGCGGCGCGAGGCGTATCCCGCCGAGGTGCCCACCGGCGTGGGCGTGCTGGTGGCCGCGGTGGATGTGCAGGGCGACCGGCTGGAGGCGGTGGTCAAGGGCTATGGCGCTGGCGAAGAATCATGGCTCATCGCGTTCACGCAGGTTCACGGTGATCCGGCTCGCGAGAACGTCTGGCTGGAGCTCGACCAGTTCCTCACGCAGGAGTTTGGGCACGAGAGCGGGCAGAAGCTGCGCATCGCGACGACCGTGGTGGACTCGGGCGGTGCGCACACCGAGCACGTCTACCGCTACACGCGCGCACGGCTCAACCGCCGGGTGTTCCCGGTCAAGGGTGGCAGCATCGCGGGCCGTCCGCTGGTGGAGAGACCCTCGAACCACAATCGCTACCGCGTGCCGCTGTTCGTCCTGTGTGTGGACACGGGCAAGGACATCGTGCTCTCACGGTTGCACATCACCGCTCCGGGCAAGGGCTACGTCCACCTGCCCGAATGGGTGGACGAGGAATACATCGCGCAGCTCACATCGGAGAAGGCGATCCGCAAGTACGTGAAGGGCCGCGGCGCAGTGCGCGAGTGGGTGAAGCTGCGCGAGCGCAATGAGGCGCTCGACCTCGAGGTGTACGCCCTCGCGGCGCTCTACATCGGCGGGCCGGCACTCCTGGAGAGCCTCGCGGATCGGGCGGCGGCTCTGGCGCGTTCTTCGAGCGATGGCGCTGCGGGG
Source organism: Candidatus Eiseniibacteriota bacterium (assembly GCA_903921835.1). Classification (GTDB taxonomy): domain Bacteria; phylum Eisenbacteria; class RBG-16-71-46; order RBG-16-71-46; family RBG-16-71-46; genus CAIXRL01. The sequence continues at coordinate 1,692 of CAIXRL010000828.1, forward strand.
CCGGACGAGCCCGAGCAAGCCACGCGGGGCGCGCCGGTGGTCTGGCCCCGGCGAACCGGATGGGTTCACGGGTGGCGATAGGCCCGCATCGGGGGCGGTGGGCAACGGATCAATCTCGCGACGGCCGGCGCAGGTGGGGCGTGTTCAGCGAGCCGGTCGTCAAAGGAGCCGATCGCCGACCCGCAGGTCCCGGTGCTTGGTCGCTCGCGGCGGGATGTCGCCGTCGCGGTAGGGCACGCCGAACGCCATGTTGGACTCGAGCGCGTACTCGGTGAGGATGGCGCTGGTCAGGAAGAGAACACGGTCCTCGTCGGCGAGCTTCGCGTGAGTCGGCGGTGCCGGTTCCGCCGCGCGTCACTCGGTCTCCGCTCCCGGGGTCCACCGCAGAGCGCGCCCTGCGCCCTCACGCTCGCTGGAGGCGCGAGTCCTCCAGGTCCGATCCCCCACTTGCGGCTTCTCCGCAACGGGTTTTCAATGTCATCATATTGGGCCAAAGCAGGCCCTGCGTGCCGGTGCCATGTGATGCTGCCTCCCAACCCGCCTACCCCCAAGCGGTTGCGCCGCAGACGCGGCGCTCGGTGAAGTGCCGGGCGCCGACCTCGATCTACTGGCACGCGAGATTTGTCGTCCGTTGGCGCATACAGGCAAGTACTGGCACGTCATGGCGTTCGCACCGCCATGCTCGCACGAACGAAGAGGAGCACCGCATGACGTTGTCCGAGTTGAAGGCGAAACTGCTCGCCGAGAAGCCATGGCCGCTCTACATGCTGGCGCAATCAGCCGCTCTAAAGGAGCTGGCGGCGTCAACGGATCCCGAGAGTGCCACGCTCCTGGTGGACGCGGTGGAGGACGGACATCGGCTGGCCTCGCAGATCAAGCGGGCCCTGGCTGCCGTGACCGACGCGCCACGCGCCGACCGCATGTGGGAGATCTGGCAGAAGGACCGCCAGCCGTGGCTCGGCAAGGCGCTCAAGTCCGCTGGCCTCGCGCACAGCGGCCCGTTCGCGGTCCTCGCGCTGCTCAAGCTGGGCCGCGCCGGCGAGATTGCCTCCGACCGCCGCGCCGCCAGCACGGCGCTCTCGCTGCTGACCGATCAGGACGCCGACGTGCGCGCCGCCGTCCTCGCTTACGCGGGCGCGCTGCCCAACGTGGCGTGGGCCAACGACGAACTGTTCGACGCGTGGATCCGCACACAGTCGCCCGAACTGGAGCGCGCCATCCGCGGGCAGAAGCGTTCGCCCTCGTCGGTGCCCAAGGAGGCGCTGTTCCTGGTCGCCGTTGGTGACATGGCGGGTTACCACGCCATCCAGGATGAGACGGGGCAGATCTTCCGCGAGGGGTTCTCGCTTGCATCCGACGAACTGCGCCAGCGCGTCACGGGCGTCGTGACCAACAGCGGCGACCGCCGGCTGATCGACGCGTTCACAAGGGCGCTTGGCGGCAACCGCGACACCGGGACCGAGATCGAAGCGCGCAAGACCGCCGGCGACGAGGACGGCATTGTCGAAGCCGCCCGCGGATATGGCGTGTTCGAGGTGATGGACCTGTGCGAGCGCTGGGCGGGGGTGGACCTGCGCCCGGCGGACAAGAGCCGGCTGCGCGTGGTGGAACGGTCGGTCGCCGCGTGGCGCGAGATCGGGAAGATCTCGTTCGAGGCCCCGGCCAAGCTGCCCAACGGTCTGGTGGACTTCTTCGACTGGTGGGAAGGACAGAAGCTGGGAGAGAAGGAACTCGCCGAGGGCCTTGCCGCACCTGATCCGCTGGTGCGCGCGGGGTCGGCGTGGGTGAGCCACCGCAAGGCCAAGATGCCCCCGGCGCAGGTCGAGAAAATGGCAACCAGCGAAGATTGGCCAGAGCGCCTCGTGGCGCGCCTGGTGGACGCGAAGTACGCCGCGGCGCCCAACGAACACGTGCAGTGGACGAGCCTCGCGGGTGGCGTGATCAGCGGCGCGCTCATCAACGCCACCGCCGCCGGCACGCCCGCCGAGCACGAGGCGCTTCTGCAGATCCACGCGTCGTGCAAGGGCAAGACCGACCGCGCATCGCAGGTCAATCGCGGGCTCGCCGAGATCCTGCTGGCGTTCCAGAGCCACTTCCAGCGTGGCGTCATCGTGGCCACCGCAGACGACAGCGCGCAGGACCGCACCGCCGTGCAGGTGAGCGAGGCGGTGGACCCGGCGGACCTGGAGTTCTGAGATGGGACGCTGAATGAGCCGCGTGCACGATGACTGGACCCGGTCGCTGCGTGGCGATCTGGCCGTCAACAAGAAGGACGGGAGCGTTCTGGTACGGGTAGCGGCGGGGGAGTTCGAGATGGGGGACGGGACGGACGGCGACTGCCCGAAGCACCGGGTGCGCCTGGCCGAGTACTGGATCGGCGTGTACGCGGTGACCAATCGTCAGTACGCCCGGTTCGTGGCCGAGACGAAGCGCCGTGCGCCGGATGGGGTGTGGCAGAACGGCCAGTGCCCTGCGGCGAAGCTGGACCACCCGGTGGTATGCGTGAGCTGGGACGACGCGGTGGCATACGGGAAGTGGTCCGGGCTGGTGCTGCCGAGCGAAGCGCAATGGGAGAAGGC
>CAIXRL010000829.1 GCA_903921835.1 Candidatus Eiseniibacteriota bacterium
CGCCACACCGTCTCGGACTGGGGCTCGACACCGCCCACGGCGCAGAACACGGCAACCGCTCCGTCCAGGACCCGCAGCGAGCGCTCGACCTCGACGGTGAAGTCCACGTGGCCGGGGGTGTCGATGATGTTGATGCGGTGCTCACGCCACTGGGCGGTCGTGGCGGCGGACGTGATCGTGATGCCGCGCTCGCGCTCCTGCTCCATCCAATCCATGGTCGCGGCGCCGTCGTGGACTTCGCCTGTGCGATGGATCCTGCCGGTATAGAACAGCACCCGCTCGGTCAAGGTGGTCTTGCCGGCGTCGATATGGGCCATGATCCCGATATTTCGGTATTTTTCGAGCGGGGTCACCCGAGCCATCAGCGTTACATCCCTCGTATTCGTTCAGGACAACGGAAACACCACCTGCCTTTCGGTGAGGAAAGTGCGGTGATGATGCGTGAACGGGCGTGACGTGGAGGACGAAACGAGCCTCGGCTCACTCCGATCCCAGGCCGGCGACGAGGCCGGCCTTGGTCACGACCGCATTTACCAGCGGTAGTGTGCGAAGGCCTTGTTGGCCTCGGCCATCTTGTGGGTGTCTTCGCGCTTCTTGACCGCGCCACCCTCGTTCTTGGAGGCCGCCAGGATTTCCCCGGCGAACTTCTCAGCGAACGTGTGGTCCGCACGACCGCGCGCGAACGTGATGATCCAGCGCGTGGCAAGGGCGTTCCGGCGATCCGGGCGCACCTCGATCGGAACCTGGTAGTTGGCTCCGCCGACTCGGCGGGACTTCACTTCCAGAATCGGCTTGACGTTGTTCATCGCGAGTTTGAGGACGGCCATGGCTTCCTGGCCGCTCTTCTCCTCAACCATCGCCATGGCCCTGTAGAAGTGGCCCTCGGCAATGGAGCGCTTGCCATCGGACATGATGGCGTTGATGAACCGCGTCACCAGCACGCTGTCGTACTTGGGATCCGCGATCGCTTCACGCCGCGGAATGAATCCCTTGCGAGGCATTTCCAGTCCTCTCGTCTTGCGGCCGGCCCGGACATACGAGCGCGAACCGGCGAAACCCGCGCGCAGCGGTCATCGGGACCGTCGCGCGAGCGCAGCTTCCTACTTCGACTTCGTGCCGTACTTGGAGCGGCTCTGCTTGCGTCCGCTCACTCCACTGGCGTCCAACGTGCCGCGCACGATGTGATAACGCACACCGGGCAGATCCTTCACTCGGCCACCGCGAATGAGCACGATGGAGTGCTCCTGCAGGTTGTGGCCTTCGCCAGGGATGTAGCAGGTCACTTCGATTCCATTGGTCAGCCGGACGCGCGCCACCTTGCGCAGCGCGGAGTTCGGCTTCTTGGGCGTGGTCGTGTACACGCGAGTGCACACCCCACGCTTCTGCGGGCAGGACTTGAGCGCGGGCGCTCCAGTCTTGCTCTTCTGTGGCCGCCGTCCATGACGGACGAGCTGGCTCAAAGTCGGCACAGTCTACCCCCGGAAGCTATTAGTCTCGGGTTTGCGCGGGCTGAGGGCACGGCATCAGGTGGTACTGCTTTCGCCGCTGCCGCGCAGGCCGAGCAATGTACGATTTTGTTAGGGCTTCTGTCAAGCCGTTTTCGCCCCCTCATCCTCGGGCTCCGGTTCGGCAAGCGCCGCAGGGACTTCCTTTTCCGCCTCGAGTCGCAGGCGGCGGTAGCCCTGCATGCCGGTCCCGGCTGGGATGAGATGGCCGATAATGACGTTTTCCTTGAGACCCCGGAGCTGGTCCACCTTGCCGTGGATGGCGGCTTCGGTGAGCACCCGGGTCGTTTCCTGGAAGGAGGCCGCCGAGATGAAACTCTCGGTGGACAGCGACGCCTTCGTAATCCCAAGCAGCATCGGGAGGAAGGTCGCCGGGCTCTGGCCTTCTGCCAGCATCTTCTCGTTCTCCTCGAGGACCGCGAGACGGTCCACATTCTCCCCCTCGAGGAAAGCCGTGTTGCCCGGATCCTCGATCCGGACCTTCTGCAGCATCTGGCGGACGATGACCTCGATGTGCTTGTCGTCGATGCGCACGCCCTGCAGACGGTAGACCTCCTGGATCTCGTTCACGAGGTAGGCCTGCACTTCCTCGATGCCCTTGATCTTCAGGATGTCGTGCGGATTGATGGGCCCTTCGGTGAGCTTCTCACCCGCGCGCACCACGCTGCCAGGCTGCACGTACACGTGCCGGCCCTGCGGGATGAGCGCCTCCTGCTGCTGGCCGTCCTCGCCGCGGATGATGTACTTCCGCATGCCGCGGGTGACGCCGGCCTGCTCCACGGTGCCGTCGATCTCGGCGACGATGGCGGCGTCCTTGGGACGGCGCGCCTCGAACAGCTCCGCGACCCGCGGCAGACCGCCCGTGATGTCGCGCGACTTGGCGCTCGTCCTGCGGGACCTGACGAGCACATCGCCCGAAGCCACGCGCTGACCGTCGCGCACCTCGAGGCGGGCACCGGTTGGAAGCGGGTAGTGGGCGAGCTTGTGGCCGGACTCGTCCAGCAGGTCGATGGCCGGCTGCAGCTCCTTGTTGCGGTCTTCCATGATGACCAGGAGCTTGAGACCGGAGGTCTCGTCCACCTCGTCGCGCACGGTGACCTTCTCCTTGACGTCCACGTAGCGCGCGATGCCCGACCTCTCGGCGATGATCGGCGTGTTGTAGAGATCCCACCGGAACAGCGTCGTGACGGCCTCGACCGCCGCACCGTCGGCCACGAGCAGGTGGGCGCCGTAGGGCACCTTGAACCGCTGCTTGACGCGCTCACCGTCCACGACCTCGATCTCGGCGTTGTGCGACGTGCACACGCTGAACTCGGCCGCGCCGGCCTCACGCGTGCCCAGGAAGGGCACCGTGTCCATGTTCAGGAACCGGGCGAGACCCGCGTCACGCGCCACGGTCTCGGACTTCTCGGCGATACGACCCGCGGTGCCGCCGATGTGGAACGTACGGAGCGTGAGCTGCGTGCCCGGCTCGCCGATCGACTGCGCCGCGATGACGCCCGTGGCCTCGCCGAGGTCCACCAGGCGTCCGGTGGCCAGGTTGCGTCCGTAGCACTTCGCGCACACGCCGCGGCGGGCGTCGCACGTGAGCACCGAGCGGATGCGCATCTTCTGCAGGCCCGCCTTTTCGGCGTCCACGATGCGCTTCATGACGATCTCGTCGATCATCTCGCCGGTCTCGACGATGACTTCGTTGGTGATCGGGTGCACGACCTCTTCGGCCGCCACGCGACCGAGCACGCGGTCCGACAGCGGCTCGATGATCTCCTCACCGTCCTTGAGAGCCTCCACGGCCAGCCCGCGAATCGTGCCGCAGTCGTCCTCGTTGATGATGACGTCCTGCGCCACGTCCACGAGCCGGCGGGTCAGGTAGCCGGCGTCGGCGGTCTTCAGTGCGGTGTCGGCGAGGCCCTTGCGCGCG
>CAIXRL010000830.1 GCA_903921835.1 Candidatus Eiseniibacteriota bacterium
CCGCCAGCGCGTTCAAGTACATCCAGGACCAGCTCGCCAACCCCGGCGTGTTCATCTTCTACGTGATCGGCGTCGTCTCGGCCTGCTGGCACCTGGGCAACGGCCTGTTCGGCTTCGCGATCCACTGGGGCCTGGCCACCGGCCGCAAGGCGCAGGTCCTGGCCGGACGGCTCTCCTTCGCCGTGTTCGTCGTGCTGACGCTGGTCGGGCTCAACGCCCTGCTCGCGTTCACCGGCCACGGCATCTACCCGAACTGGCTCACCAAGCCGCACGCCAGCGAATCGGTCACGGTCGTCTACCAGGGAGGGCAGCGCTGATGGCCGCTCCGCGCATCGCCATCGTCGGAGGGGGCCTCGCGGGCCTCATGGCGGCCATCAAGGTGGCCGAGTCCGGCGTCGCCGTGGACCTGTTCTCCGTCGTCCCCGTGAAGCGCTCGCACTCCGTGTGCGCGCAGGGCGGCATCAACGGGGCCGTGAACGTGAAGGGCGAGGACGACTCGCCCGAGATCCACTTCGTGGACACCTGCCGCGGCGGCGACTTCCTCGCCAACCAGGCTCCCGCCCGCGGCATGTGCTACGCCGCGCCGGGCATCATCTACCTCTTCGACCGCATGGGCGTGACGTTCAACCGCACGGCCGAGGGGCTGCTGGACTTCCGCCGCTTCGGCGGCACGCTGTACAACCGCACCGCGTTCGCGGGCGCCACCACCGGCCAGCAGCTGCTGTACGCGCTCGACGAGCAGGTGCGCCGCCACGAGGCCGCGGGCCTGGTGACCAAGTACGAGGGCTGGGAGTTCGTCGGCACCGTGAAGGACGACGGCGGGCGCTGCGTCGGCCTGGTCGCGCTCGACCTGCGCACCATGAAGACGAAGGCGTTCGCCGCCGACGCGGTCATGCTCGCCACCGGCGGGCCCGGCCTGCTGTACGGCCAGTCCACGAACAGCATGATCAACTCGGGCTCGGCCACGACCGCCGCCTACATGGAGGGCGCGCACTACGCCAACGGCGAGTTCATCCAGATCCACCCCACCGCGATCCCCGGCGCCGACAAGCTGCGGCTGATGAGCGAGTCCGCGCGCGGCGAGGGCGGCCGCGTCTGGGTGCCGAGGACGCAGGGCGACAAGCGCGCGGCGAAGGCGATCCCCGAGGCCGAGCGCTGGTACTTCCTCGAGGAGAAATACCCCAAGTACGGCAACCTGGTGCCGCGCGACGTCGCGAGCCGCGAGATCCACGACGTGTGCGTGAACAAGGGCCTGGGCGTGGACGGCAAGCTGTGCGTCTACCTGGACCTGACGCACATCCCGCGCGCGACGCTGATGCGCAAGCTGGAGGGCATCCTCGAGATCTACCAGAAGTTCACCGGCGAGGACCCGTGCGACGTGCCGATGAAGATCTTCCCCGCCGTCCACTACTCCATGGGCGGGCTGTGGGTGGACTACGAGCGCACCTCCGACGGCTTCCTCGACCTCGGCAGCCACAGGAACCACATGACCAACGTGCCCGGCCTGTACGCGATCGGCGAGGCCGAGTACCAGTACCACGGCGCGAACCGGCTCGGCGCCAACTCGCTCCTCTCCTGCGTGTACGCCGGCCAGGTGGGCGGCCCCGCGGCGGTCAAGTGGGCGCAGGGCCAGCGCAAGGCCGGCGCGGAAGCGCCCTCATCGCTGTTCGCGGCCGCCGAGAAGAAGTGGGCGGATCACTTCACCGCGTTGTCGCGCCGCGACGGCCCCGAGAACCCGTACCGCCTGCACGAGGAGCTCGGGCGCGTCATGCTCGAGAACGTCACGATCGTGCGCGAGAACGACCGGCTGCGCGCGACCGACGCGAAGATCCTCGAGCTGATGGAGCGGTTCAAGAACGCGACCGTGCTGGACAACGGCCAGTGGTCCAACGCGCCGCTGGCGTTCATGAACCAGCTGTCCAACATGATGCAACTGGCGCGCGTGGTGACGCTGGGCGCGCTGGCGCGCGACGAGAGCCGCGGCTCGCACTACAAGCCGGATTTCCCGACGCGCAACGACGAGCAGTGGCTCAAGACGACGATCGCCGACCACACGCCGGACGGTCCCAGGTTCTCCTACGAGCCTGTGGACGTGTCGCTGTGCACGCCCGTCGCGCGCAAGTACGACTAGGAGGTGAGCGAGATGCCCCGTCAGACGATCGAGCTTCGCATCCGGCGCCAGGACTCGCCCACCGCGCCGTCGCGCTGGGAGGAGTTCGCGTTCCCCTGGCAGCCCAACATGAACGTGATCTCGTGCCTCATGGAAATCCGCAAGAACCCGGTCACCAAGCAGGGCAGGAAGACGACGCCCGTGCACTGGGACTGCTCGTGCCTCGAGGAAGTGTGCGGCGCGTGCACGATGCAGGTGAACGGCAAGCCGCGGCAGTCGTGCACCGCGCTGGTGGACAACCTCCCCGGCGGCGCCATCACGCTGGAACCGCTGACCAAGTTCCCGGTCGTGCGCGACCTGCAGGTGGACCGCAAGCCCATGTTCGAGGCGCTCAAGCAGGTCAGGGCGTGGGTGCCCATCGACGGCACGTACGATCTCGGGCCCGGCCCCAAGATGTCCGCGGGCGAGGCCGAGGTGAACTACGCCTTCTCGCGCTGCATGACGTGCGGCTGCTGCATGGAGGTCTGCCCGCAATACAACGACCGCTCCGAGTTCATCGGACCGGCGCCACTGGCGCAGGTGAGGCTGTTCAACGCGCACCCGACGGGCCGGATGAACGCGCACGAGCGCCTCGACGCGATCATGGGAGTCGGCGGGCTGGTGGACTGCGGCAACGCGCAGAACTGCGTCGAGGTCTGCCCCAAGACCATCCCGCTCACCGAGGCGCTGGGCGAGCTGGGCCGGCAGACGACGATCTACTGGCTCAAGCGACTGTTCCAGAAGTGAGGACCTCGTGAGCGGCTTCGCCTCGGACCGCGCTTCCGGCTCGGCCGGCGTCGCCGCCCGCCTCCTCGACGAGCTCGAGCGCTGGGTACTGCTGGACCGCTCCCCCGATCCGCAGACCCTGCGCGCCGCGCTCTTCCTGTGGCTGCGCGAGGCGCAGGCGAACCAGCCGAGCATGGCGCTCGTGCACCAGTTCGCCGCCCGCGCGCTGTCCGTGCTCAACACGGGGCTGGAGCGCGGCGACGACGTGACCGCGCTGCGCGGCCACCTGGGCGAGAGCTGCCAGGCCGAGCGCGAGGACCTGGGCGCCGCGATCGAGTCGGTGGCGAGGAGCGCCGCGGCGACGCTCACGGGCAAGGGCGCGTGGATCGCCACGCTGTCGCACAGCGGCACGGTGCTGGCGGCGCTGCGCCTGCTGCATGCCGCGGGCCGCGCACCGCGCGTCCTGCTGGCCGAGGGGCGCCCCGGCAACGAGGGCCGCGCCATGGCCGCCGCGCTCGCCGAATCGGGCATCGCGACGCTGCTGGTGGTGGACGCGGCGCTGCCGCTGCTGCTGTCGCAGGCGAGCGCGTTGTGGCTGGGCGCGGACGCGGTGACCGAGTTCGGCGTGCTCAACAAGATCGGCTCGTACGCCGCGGCGCTGGCTGCGCGCGAGCACGGCGTGCCGGTGTACGCGCTCGCCTCGCGCCGCAAGTTCCTCCCCGCCGGCACTCCCGCGCTGGCGATCGCCGAGCAGCCGCCCGCCGAGGTCTGGGACGCGCCGCCCGCGCGGGTGCGCCCGCGCAACTTCTACTTCGAGATCGTGCCGCTGACGCTGCTGCAGGGCATCGCCGTGGAGGACTGCGTCATCGGGCCCGCCGAGGCGAAGATCGTCGCGGACGACCGCGCGCTGCCCGACGAACTCGCGAGCGCGCCGCCGAAGGCGTGAGGGGCGCAGTGACGATCGGGTGATCCGGACGGCCCGCGCGTGCTTCACGCGCGGGCCGCCGTCGTCAGAGGGTCGCTGGCCCCGCGGGCACGACCTTCGTCCACAGTAGGATTTCGACTCCCGCGCGCAGGCCGTTCACCCAGAACGGCTCGCTCGCGAGCAGCGATTCGATCTCGGCGGCGCTGCCGGCCTCCACCAGCCACATCGCCCCGACGGCCGCGCCATCGGGATCCTGCCGCAGCGGACCGCCGATGCGGACCTGGTCCGCGTGTTCCGCCAGCCACGCCGCGTGACCCGCCGTGTGCGCCTGGCGCACGGCGAGCCGGTCGGGGTGGTCGGTGAAGCGCACCATGAAGAGCATGTCCGTCTCCTTGCCGCGGCGCGTCAGGGCGTGGCGCTGGACTGCGGCATCGCCCGCAGGAACTTCCCCGTGTGCGACTCCTCGCACGCCGCGATGATCCCGGGAGGTCCCTCCGCCAGCAGCCGGCCGCCGGCGTCGCCGCCGCCGGGACCCAGGTCCACGACCCAGTCGCAGCAGCGGATCAGGTCCAGGTTGTGCTCCACCACCAGCACCGTGTCGCCGCGCCCCGTGAGGTCGTCCAGCGTCTCGAGCAGGCGCTGCACGTCCACCCAGTGCAGGCCCACCGTGGGCTCGTCGAGCACGTACAGCGTCGGGCCGACGCCGCGCTCCGAGAGCTCGCGGGCGATCTTCAGCCGCTGCGCCTCGCCGCCGGAGAGCTGGCTCGCGCTCTGGCCGAGGCGCAGGTAGCCCAGACCGACGCGCTTGAGAAGGTGCAGCGAGCGCGTGAAGCGGGGCTCGCTTGCGAAGTGCGCGAACGCCTCGTCCACGGTCATGTCGAGCGCCTCCTTGATGTTCCTGCCGCGGTAGCGCACCTCGAGCAGCTCGCGCTTGAAGCGATCGCCGCCGCACACCTCGCACGGCACGCTCAGGTCGGCGAGGAAGTACATCTCGACCTGCACGGTGCCCGCGCCCTCGCAGTGGTCGCAGCGCCCGCCCGGCGTGTTGAACGAAAACGCGCCGTCCTTCCAGCCGCGGGCGAGCGCCACGGGCTGGCGCGCGAACACCTCGCGCAGCGCGGCGTAGCCGCCCATGTACGTGACCGGGCACGAGCGCGGCGTGCGCCCGATCGGCGACTGGTCCACCAGCACCACGCGCTTGAACTTCTCCAGGCCGCGGATGGCGCGGTGCGCGCCGATGGGCTCCTCCTCGATTCCTTCCAGCGCCAGCCGGGCCGCGCGTGTGAGCACGTCCTCGACCAGCGTGCTCTTGCCCGATCCCGAGACGCCGGTCACCGCGGTGAGCCGGCCGAGCGGCACGCGCACGGTCACGTCGCGCAGGTTGTGTTCGCTCGCGCCCTCGATGACCAGGAAGTCCTTCGGCCTGCCGGCGATGCGCGTGCGCGTGACGCGCTTCGTTCCCGCCAGCCACGGGCCCGTGACCGAGTCCGGCGCCGCGATCGCGCCCGCGGCGGGGCCGGCGTAGAGCAGCCGCCCGCCCTGCTCGCCCGCGCCGGGTCCGAGGTCCACGAGGTGCTGCGCGGCGCGGATGACGAGCGGCTCGTGCTCGACGACCACGAGCGTGTTCCCGCGCGCGGCCAGTTCGTCCAGGATGCCGATCAGCGTGGTCGTGTCTCGCGGGTGCAGCCCCACCGTTGGCTCGTCGAGCACGTAGAGCGTGTCGGCCAGGTTGGCGCCGACCGCGTTCGCCAGCTCGATGCGCTGCGCCTCGCCGCCCGAGAGCGTGCGCATCATGCGGTCGAGCGTCAGGTAGCCCAGGTCCACGCGCGCCAGGAAGCGCAGGCGCGACTCGAGTTCGCCCAGCGGCACGCCCGCGATCTGGCGCTCACGCTCCGAGAACGTGAGCCCGGTGAAGAACTCCGCCGCCTGCTTCACGGTCATGGCGCCCACCTCGGCGATCGTGCGGCCGCCGAGGCGCACGCGCAGCGCCTCGGGGCGCAGCCGCGCGCCGCCGCAGACCGTGCAGGCGCGCGGCACCTGGTAGCGCTTGACCACGAAGCGATTGCCCGCCTTGTACGACTTCTGCTGCAGTTTCTCCAGAAACGGGATCACGCCGCGGAAGGTCTTGTCGCCCTCCATGAGCAGAGTGCGGTGCGCCGCCGACAGCGCGCGCCACGGCGTGTCGAGCGGCACGTCGCGCTCGCCCGCGAGCTTCAGCAGGCGCGGCCACGCGACCGTGCGCCACGAGCCCGCCCACGGGGCGATGGCGCCCTCGCGCAGGGTCTTGCGCTCGTCGGGAACGATGCGGTCCGGCGCGAACGTGAACACGTCGCCGAAGCCGCGGCAGGTCGGGCAGACGCCGAGCGGGCTGTTGAACGAGAACAGCGCGGGCTCGGGCGCGATCGCGGCCTGGCCGCACGAGGAGCACTCCCAGCGTTCGCTGCGCCGCGCGGCGGGCGCCTCTCCCAGCGCCAGGTCGAGGCGGCCCTCGCCGCGGCGGAACGCCTGCTCGCACGCCTCCACCAGCCGGCCGGCCTCCGCGCTCTCCCAGCGGAAGCGGTCCACCACCACGCCGATCGCCGTCGTGCCGCGCGGCAGCTTCGGCAGCGGATCGAGCGCCACGACCTCGCCCGCCAGGGCAACGCGCGTGTAGCCGGCGCGCTGCAGGTGCCCAGCCTGCTCCTCCCACGCCAGCTTCGCCGACAGCGCGACCGGCGCCGTCACGAGCACGCGCGTCCCGGGCGCCCAGGCGGCCGCCTCGGCGGCGACCGTGCGGGGCGAGTCCGCGACCACCGGCGTGCCGCAGTTGCCGCAGTGCACCGTGCCCAGGCGGGCGAACATGAGCCGCAGGTAGTCGTGGATCTCGGTCGAGGTGCCCACCGTGGAGCGCGCGCTGCGCGCCGGGGCGACCTGCTGGATGCTCACCGCGGGCGTGAGACCCGTGATCTGGTCCACGTCGGGGCGCGGCAGCCGGTCGAGGAACTGCTTGGCGTAGGTCGAGACCGACTCGACGAACCGGCGCTGGCCCTCGGCGTAGAGCGTGTCGAACGCCAGCGAGGACTTGCCGGATCCGGAAACGCCCGTGATGACCGTCAGTTCACCGCGCGGAAAATCCACGTCGAAGCCGCGCAGGTTGTGCTGGCGGGCGCCGCGGACGCGGATGAAGCGAAGCGATTCGGAGCGGGGATCGGTCACGGGGCGATCACGATGGAGAGGAACAGTGGGGCGGGAGATGCGGACTATAGCAGCATGTGCCCGCTGCGCTGTCTGGCGCGGGCCCGGCGCTCGCGCGCGCTCAGCCTCATTGGAAATAAGTTGAGGGCGCCCGCATTCGCAGGCGCCCTCAGGACGTGCCAGGTCCAGAAAACCCGAGTTACTTCTTCTTCTTCGCGACCTTCTTCTTCGTGGCCTTCTTCTTCGCAGCCTTCTTCTTGGCAGCCATTCGGAATCACCTCCTCCGGATTTCTGCTTGGTGGTCACACTGTTGGTACCCGAACCATTGGCGCCCGCGTGTCTCTCGACCCTGCGTTGCGCCTCGATTTCTTACTAGTGCAGGTAGTGTGCCAAACGTTCAACCCGGAGGCCATCACATGCCGTAATGATTTGTTGCACAACACGTTAGTTCATTGAAATCGTTCACTGTCGAGGTCCACGTCAACTCCAACTCGAGATGACGACACGGCCTAAGTGTCAATAAAATGGCACTTTAGCCGGAAGCTCATCTGTAAATGCTTGCTAAATATGATCATTAGCGAGACGTGTCCAGTTCGTTGTGGTGTCAAATTACTTGACGACTGGACGACTCCTCGAGGCGCAGGCGACGCACTTTCTCGATGAGTCCCTGGCGCGAAATTCCGAGGATGCGCGCCGCGCGACTCTTGTTTCCGGACGTGAGTCGCAACACGTCGTTGATGTGCTCGGCCTCGATCTGCGCGAGCGTCGGAGGACTGAGCGCATCGCGCACGGCCGCCGAGGCCGCGCCCACGGGCGCATGCCGCCGGCCGAGCATCTCGGGCGGCAGGTGCTCCGCGTCGATCAACTCCCCCTCCTCGAGCAGCACCACGCGCTCGATCAGGTTCTTCAGTTCGCGCACGTTGCCGGGCCACGGGTAGGCCAGCATCGCCGAGGCGGCCTCGGGCGTGAAATCGCGGAAGCCCTTCTGGAACTTGCGCGAGAACTCGCGCATGAAG
>CAIXRL010000831.1 GCA_903921835.1 Candidatus Eiseniibacteriota bacterium
CGTGACGAGCAGCGCGGCGAGCAGGAAGCGGATCGGGAATCGCATGTGTCCTCGCAGGGGGTGGAGACCACGAGGAGCCTCGGTCTCCCTGTTGGTGCACGTCCAGCGTAGAAGGTTTCGCGCCTTCGCGCATTCCGCGGTCAGGCCAGGCCCGTGTGGCGCAGCGACTCCCCGGCGCGCGCCGGATCGAACCACACGCCGCAGAGCTCCGGGCTGCCGAACTGCCCGGGATTCACCACGATGGTGCGGCCCACCACGTCCTGCCACGCTCCCGAAACGCGGGGCGACTCGTGAATGTGACCGCTCAGCACCAGCGGGGGCTGCCGGGTCTCGACGAAGCGCCGGATCGCGCGCGAGCCCACGTGGTGCCCGCCCGACATGACGTCGCAGTGCGTGTCGCGCGGCGGCGAGTGCAGCACGAAGAGCGTCTCGGGGGCCGGCGCGCGCTCCGCCAGCGCGGCGAGCGCCTCCGCGATCGTCGGCTCACGCCGCGCCGGGTCGAACACGAACTCGCGCAGCGAGCCCTCGCGGCTGCTCCAGCCGGCGAGCCGCGGCGGGGACTCGGGCTCGCCGTCCTCCCAGCGCTCCCAGTCCTTGAGCGCGAACGGCGTGATGGGCACCCACGACAACCCCGCCACGCGCACGCCGTCCACTTCCACGACGCGATCGTGCAGCACGCGCCACAGCCCGCCATCGTGGCGCTCGAGCAGCGCGTGGTTGGCGCACCAGTCGTCGTTGCCCATCATCAGCAGCAGCTCCACCGCCGGAACGGCCTCGCGCAGCCGCCGGGCGAACTCGACCAGCGTACCCTCGAGGAACAGTTGCTGGCGCCGCAGGCCGGCCTCTCCCGTCGCGTGCGGGCACAGGTCCCCGCCCAGGATCACCGCGCGCGCGCGGCCCTCGGACGCGAACTCGAGCGCCTGCTCGTAGTAGTCCGCCTGCCCGTGCAAGTCCGATGTGAAGAACCAGTCCGCCACGCGCCCTCTCCGGGAAAGGTCAACCTCGGGACAAAGCTAGCGGAGCGGCCCATACTCCACCAGCCGGGTGGGATTGCGAGGCGAGATTCCGCTTGAACAGCCGGCGCCCCCATTCGCATACTTCAGTGGTCCGCGGACCTGGCGAGCCGCGCCGGCCGGACAGACACCGACCCTTCCCCAGCCCAGAGCGAACCGATGCCCTCGAAGTTCCTTCGCGCCCTCGTGGCGATGGCGATCGTCTCCCTGCCCTCCACCGCATTCGCCGCGGCCCCGCGCAACCTGCTCGCCAATCCCGGGTTCGAGAGCCCGCTCCCCGGTCACGAGTGGATGCCCGCCGCGTGGGACACATCCGACACCGGCATGAGCACCGTGTTCTTCGGCCGCGACACGCTGCTCAGGCGCGGGGGCCAGTACGGCGTGAGCATCGCCAACACGAGCACGGTGTTCCCCAGGGGGAACAACTGGAGCCAGACGCTGCTCGTCGGCCGGGAGGCCTGGGACAAGACCGCGACGTTCTCCGTGTGGTCCTTCAGCGCAGGCCAGGAAGGGCGTGCCTACGTCCTGCTGCAGGCGTACTCGGACACCGTGACGAAGCTGGCGCGCATCTGGGACGTCCCGCGAGACGAAGCGCTGCGGAGGGTCGGCGTTGCGCCGATCAACGATCCCGTCCAGAACTTCGGCTGGAAGCGGTTGCTGTTCGAGGGCGGCGAAGCGGGCTGGGTGCGCCGCGAAGTTCGGGTGTACGTGCCATCGGGCACCAACGTGATCTTCGTGCGCTGCGGGCTGTTCGGCACGGGGCAGGTAGCGTTCGACGACGCGTCGCTGACGCTCGAGCCCGCGGGGCCTGCGCCCGCGGTGGCCGTGGGACAAAACCTGCTCATCGACCCCGGCTTCGAGCAGCGCGCACTCGAGTGGGAATGGGCGGCGCCGCCCTTCGAGGGCTCCCTCGTGGAACTCGACACCACGGTGGCGCACACGGGCCGGGCCAGCATGCTGTGCTCGGGCATGGAGCACGCGCCCGTCGCCGTGCGCGCCGGTATGTGCCAGCCGATCCCGGGCCGCCTGCTCGCCGGCAAGCGCGTGCGCCTCTCGGGCTGGTTCCGCGGCGACAGCATCGAGGCCGAGTGCTACGCGCAGATCGGCTGGGTGGGCGAGAGCGAATCCGACAGGTCCAGCGCTTCACAGTCCTTCCACGGCACGTTCGACTGGTCGCGCGCCTACGTGGACGTGGACATCCCGGCGGACGTGAAGATCGTGTGGGCGTGGCTCCAGTTCAGCGCGCCCGCGCACGGCCGCGTGTGGATCGACGACGCCTCGCTCGAAGTGCTCGGCGTCGTAGAACCCACCGTCGCGGAGCCCGCCGCCGGGAAACCCGGGACGCCCGCATCGCGGCGGCGTTGAACGGTTTCTGCAACGGGCCTTGACGCTCCGGCCGGCGCGAACCACACTGGCAGTGCAGTTGGGCGCAAAGGGCTCCCCGGCAGGGAGCCCCCAACCCGATCCGGGGCCCCGTTCGCTGCACGGGACCTTCCCATCGAGTTCTGACGCGGTTTTCCTGAGCGAGGGGACCGCCAGGTTCCCGGGGACGAGCGGAAAGGGAGCTGCGGCGAGGCCGTGTCACATGCCCTGTGTGACGAATCCAGACCTCGCGGAAGGGGCCCCCCCTCTTCTTGTCCGTCTCGCGTGCTCCGCAGTTCCACTTTCGTCCCCTCTGCTGACGCATCGCCCCGGCGCCGCGTTCTTCGCGTGCGGGCGAGCTCGCCCCGCGCGTTCGCAGCATCGCCCGGCACCGGGCGAACATGGCTGCGCGCGCCGGGGCACACCGCGCCGGCCGCAGGCCCAACCCGGACGATTCGTGAGCCCGCGGGGCTGCGAGTGCGAGAGGCGCGCCATCTGCTGCAAAGCCCGGCCGGCCGCTGTCCTCATCGTGTCTGCAACACGGCTGCGGCGCGGCCGGCCGATCTTGGGGCACCCACCGAAGGTGGGTCCGGCTGACGCACATCCCGCACTCCCGGCTCGCAGTTCATGAATCGTCCGGGCCAGGCGCCGCGAACGTCTCCGGCGACAACCGTGTAGACTCGACCGCCAGCCATGAACCCGTCGCCCCGTGAAGTCCACGACGCGTTTCGCGCGCTCGAGCATCGGCTCGTGGCGCGCCGGCTCGCGGCGCTCACCGGCCGCATGCGCGTCCTGATCCTGCTCCTCTTCGGCTACATCGCGGCCTTTGCGTACTGGCAGGCGCGCGTGCCGCTCGACGGCATCCGTCGCGCGAAGGGCGAGCCGGCCGCCGCGCTGGCGCTGGCCGGCGTCCTCGCTGCGCTCGCGATGCCCGGCGCGCTCGCCGCGGCGTGGCGGC
>CAIXRL010000832.1 GCA_903921835.1 Candidatus Eiseniibacteriota bacterium
AAGCGCTCGAGAGGGCGATGCAGGCCGCACAGGCCAAGAGCGAGTTCCTCGCCAACATGAGCCACGAGATCCGCACGCCGCTCAACGGCGTGATCGGCATGGCCGAGCTGCTGACGGGAACTCCGCTCAGCGACGAACAGCACGACTACGTGCGCACCATCAATACGAGCGCGGACGCGCTGCTGTCCATCATCAACGACATTCTCGACTTCTCGAAGATCGAGGCCGGCAAGCTGGCCATCGAGAAGGTGCCGCTGGAGCTGCGCGCGATCTTCGACGACGTCGCGGAACTGCTCGCGCCGCGCGCGCGCGAGCGCGGCCTCGAACTGGTGGTCGCGGTCGAGCCTGCGCTGCCGCGCCGGATGATCGGCGACCCCACCCGCATCCGCCAGATCCTCCTCAACCTCGCCTCGAATGCGATCAAGTTCACCGACCGCGGCGAGATCGAGCTCGGCGCCGAGTGGGTCGCCGACGCCTCTTCGCGCCGGCTGCTCAAGCTCCGCGTGCGGGACACGGGCATCGGCATTCCGCCCGAGAGGCTGGGCGCCGTGTTCGAGAGCTTCACGCAGGCGGACGGCTCCACGACGCGCAAGTACGGCGGGACCGGTCTTGGACTGACGATCAGCCGCCAGCTCGCCGAGCTCATGGGCGGGTCGATCCATGTCCGCAGCGAGGCCGGAGAGGGCAGCGAGTTCTGGATCGAGCTCCCGCTCCCGGCCGCTCCCGAGGAGGCCGCTCCGGAGGCGGTGCCCGGGCTCGCCGGCGCGCGCGTGCTCGTCGTGGACGGTCATCCGGTCAACCGGCGCATCCTCGTCGGGACGCTTCGTGGCTGGGGCGCGCGGCCCGAGGCGGTCGCCAGCGGCGAGGAGGCCATCGCGCGCGTCGCGGACGAGCCTGCCGAGCCGTTCGACCTCGTGCTGCTCGATTACCGCATGCCGGGAATGGACGGCATCGAGACGGCGCGGCGGCTCTTCCTCGCACCGGGCTCGGAGCGTCGCGGCGTGCTCATGTTGTCGTCGCTGAGTCTGGTCGCGGGCCTCGAGGCCGACGTCGGTCCAGGCCGGCCGGTGGAGGCCTGGCTCACACGTCCGCTGCGCGAGGGATCGCTGGCGCGGGCGCTTGGCCGCGCCATGGGTCGCGCCGGACACCCGACGCCGATCGTCGCGCACGTGGAGGCGTCCGGCGAGCTTGCCGCCCTCGCGGTGCTGCTCGTGGACGACAACGAGGTGAATCGCAAGGTGGCAACGCGCATGCTCCAGAAGCAGGGCATCGTCGCGAGTGTCGCGGTCAACGGCCGCGACGCGGTGGAGCGCATCGCCGGGGGGCATTACGACATCGTGTTCATGGACTGCCAGATGCCCGAGATGGACGGTTTCGAGGCGACGCGCGCTGTGCGCGAGCACGAGGCGCTCCAGGGCGGGCACGTGCGGATCGTGGCCATGACGGCGAACGCCATGGAGGGCGACCGCGAGCTCTGCATCGCCTGCGGCATGGACGACTACCTCGCCAAGCCGATCAAGCTCGAGCCGCTGGTGGAGCAGCTGCGCGCGGCGCTGGCGTTGCGCGAGGATCGCGCCCGCCGCGCGGCCTGACGCCGCGGGTCGGCCCCGGCGCGGAACGTCGCGCGCGCCGGAGCCCGGCTCGGATCACCCGCCTGGGCGATCCGTGAGAGCGCGGCCCGCGGCCCGCGAGCGGCGCGTCATCCGCCGCGCCGCCCGCCCTGCCGCCGCCCCCCGTCGCGCTACGCGGCGAGCGCTTCGCCCAGCGCCAGCGCGAGCACGTGGCTCGCGAGCTGGGCGCGGTCGAGGTCGAGCTCGTCGAACGCCTCGCCGTCCTGCTTGTTGCTCAGGTTCATCACGCCCACGACGCGCTGGCGGTGCACCAGCGGGATCGAGATGAACGAGTCCGAGTTGTACAGGTCGAGACCCGTCGCGTGCACCGGCGTGTCGTCCGCGCGTTCGCGCACGATCACCGGCTGCTGCGTGCTCGCGACCCAGCCGGCGACGCCCTGCCCCACGCGCAGCCGCACGCGTGCGGCCATGGAGGGGTCCATGCCCTGGTGCGCCATGATCCGCAGGTCGCCCTGCTCGTCGTCGAGCCGCATGACGCTCAGGCGCCCGACCTGGAAGCGTTCGCAGAACCAGCCGACGAAGGCGCGCGTGATGGACGCCGGGTCGGGATCGTGCGCGATCACCTCGAACGCCTCGCGCACGACGTCGAGCGTGAAGGTCATCTCGCCGAGCCGCGACTCCGCCTCCGCCAGGCGCACGCACGCATCGCTCAGGTGCGTGCCGACGGCGTCGATCTGCTCCTCGAGCGCGGCGGCCTGCCGGGCGGCCCGCGTGCGCTCCTCGTGGTGCGCGCCGCTGTCGGCGCGCAGCTGCTCGGCCTCGCGCAGCACCGCCTGCAGCGTGGCGCCCCGCGCCTCGCTCTCGGCGATCGCGCGCCCGAGCTCGGCCTCGAGTGTCTGCACCCGTTCGGTCATCGTCGACGCCGCGAGCCTCGCCGATTCCTCGGCGGCGCGCGATTCGGGCGTGGGGCGCCCCGAGGCGTGGAGACGGCGCGCGATCGCGAGCGAGGCCAGCCCGCGCAGGGGTTGCAGCGCCTCGATGGCGGCGGTGCCGAACCCGTTCGGACGCGGGCAGACGATCACGATCAGCCCGAGCAGCTCGTCGTGATCGTTGAGCGGCAGGCAGGCGCAGGAGCGCCAGCCCACGGGCGCGGTGAGAGGCTGCAGCTGGGGTCCCTCGAAGCGGTCGGGTTCGTACCCCGGCGCCTGGCTGAAGAACTTCTCGAGGAGCGACCGCCGGCTGTCGTCGTTGAAGAACGCACTGGGGCTGATGTATTTCCGCACGAGTCTCGCGGGCAGCTGGTCGAGACCGACGTTGACCGCGCGGGCGTGCGAGTGGCCGCGGTCGAGCTGGAAGACCCTCTCGAACCGCTCGTTCCCGGCTGTGTACAGCGCCACGGACGGGTGCCAATCCGACTGCAGCGCACGGAGATAGACGAGCAGCGATTCGACGGCGCTCTCCAGGCTGGGGGAGCTGGCAAGGCTGCCGGCGATGTCGCGTAGCGGATAGCGGAGCACGGCGATCTCCTGGTTGTGGGGCACGGTGTGGCCGGGTCCGCTCCGGCAGGGCAATGCGCGTGCCGCGGTGCGGGGACTTCGCCGGGGGCGCCCGCCGGGGCACGGCAGGCGCAGTCCTGTCGCGGGTCGTGGCGAGCGGGACGCTACTCCGCGTCGTCGTCGAAGCCGACCGGCCGGCGGCCGATCGCGCGCAGCGGCGAATGCTCGGCCGCGCTTTCGCCCGCGGGTTCCTCGGCGAGAATCAGGAATCCGCTGCCGGAGCGCTGTGGAACGATGACGCGCGAGAGCGCGAGGTCGAACACCTCGTCCATGGTCTCGACCGGCACCAGCTCGAGCCGCTCGCGCACGTCCGCGGGAATGTCGCTGACATCCTTCAGGTTCGCGGCCGGGAAGAGCATCGTGCGGATGCCGGCCCGGTACGCGGCCAGCGCCTTCTCGCGCAGGCCCCCGACCGGCAGGACCTTGCCGCGCAGGCTCACCTCGCCGGTCATCGCGAAGTCGTGTCGGATCGGGCGATCGCCCAGTACCGACGCGATCACCAGTCCGACCGTGATGCCTGCCGAGGGGCCGTCCTTGGGGACGCCGCCTGCGGGGAAGTGGATGTGGATGTCGGTCTGCTCGAAGACGCTCGCGTCGATGTCGAGCGCGTCCGCCCGCGAACGCACGTACGAGTGCGCCGCCTGCACGGACTCCTTCATCACCTCGCCCAGCTGGCCC
>CAIXRL010000833.1 GCA_903921835.1 Candidatus Eiseniibacteriota bacterium
CGCGCGCAACCCGCGGCGCGGCCGTGGCCGCCACGCCCGCGGCACGTCCCGCCGCGCCTGCCCCGGCGCTCGCCACGCTCGGCATGGCCACGAAGGCACCGGGCGCGATCGCGACCACGCTCGAGGTGATGCGCGCCGAGCTCCACCAGCTCGTCCGCGCGCCGGGCCTGTACCTGTTCGTGCCGCTCATCCTGATCCAGACGCTGCTCAACGAATACGGGGTCGGCGCGTACGACACGCCGCTCCTGAGCACGGCGGGGGGGCTCGCGACCGGCATGATGAACACGCTGACGCTGCTCGTCTGCATGGTCATCCTGTTCTACACCACCGAATCGCTGCAGCGTGAGCGCGGCTCGGGCTTTGGCGCCATCTACTACTCCACCCCGCTGCGCACCGGCGCGATGCTGGCCGGCAAGGCGCTCGCGAACACCGTGCTGGCGCTGGCGATCGTGCTGGCGTGCCTGCTCGGCTGCATGATCCTGCTGGCGGTCCAGGGCAGGGTGCCGCTCGACCTGCTGCCGTTCGCGATCGTGTGGGGGCTGCTGCTGGTGCCGACCTACGTCGTGTGGACGGCGTTCGTCACCGCGGTCTACGCGGCGACGAGCAGCCGCTACGCGACGTACGGGACCGGGTTGGCGACGATGTGCGCCTCGGGCTGGTTCCAGATGCGTGGCAAGACGAACTGGGTCTTCAACTGGGACCTGTGGAGCTCGACGCGCTGGACCGACATCGCGACGTTCCAGTACGACTCGCTGCCATTGCTGCTCAACCGGCTCACCTGGCTCGGCGTCGCGCTCTTCCTCACCGTGCTCACCCTGCGGCTCTTCGAGCGCCGCGAGCGCGACGCCACGGCGACGCTGCTGCGCCTGCGGCCCGGCTCGCTCGCCGGCGCCTTCGCCTCGCTGCTGCCGTTCCTGCTCCCGTCGCTGGTCGCGGGCGGCATCCTGGGCTTCCAGGTGACGCAGGGCTACCAGGGCGCCGCGGCGAAGAAGGCGCGCCTGGACTACTGGCGGCGCAACATCCAGACGTGGAAGGACGCACCGGTGCCCGCGCTGGCCGGCGTGGATCTGGACGTGCGCCTCGACCCGGCCAGGCACGGCCTGGCCATGAAGGGCTGGTACGAGGTCGAGAACCGCGGCGCCGCGCCGCTCGCGCGCTTCCCGGTCACGATCAACACGCGCTGGCAGAAACTGGCGTGGACCGTGGACGCGAGGCCCTGCAGCACCGAGTCGCGCGCCGGCCTGGTCATCGTCAATCCCCCGCACCCGATCCCGCCCGGCGGCACGCTGCGGCTGGGCTTCTCGTACGAGGGGCGCCATCCCAACGGCATCTCGCGCAACGGCGGCTACGACATGGAGTTCATCGAGCCTTCCAGCGTCGTGCTCGCGGGCTTCGGCAGCGTCGCGTTCGTGCCCCAGCTGGGCTTCTTCCCCGACGATGCGATCGAGGAGGACAAGAACAAGTCCGATCCGAAGGAGTGGGCCGACGGCTGGTGGCAGGGCGAGACGCGCGCGGGGCTGCCGATGGCCGATCGCTGGTACGGCGTCCACATGCGCATCGACGTGCCGGCCGAGCTTCAGGTGAACGCCACCGGCGAGAAGGTGGGCGAGACGGTGAAGGCCGGCCGGCGCGTGAGCGAGTGGCGGACCGACCACCCGGTGCGCATCTTCAACCTCGTCGCGGGCCACTGGGCCGTGCGCACGCGTGACGGTGTCGCCGTGTACTACGACCCGCGTCACGCGTACAACGTGGACGAGATGCTCGACGCGCTCGCCGGCGCGCGCCGCTGGTACGGCGAGTGGTTCGCACCGTACCCGTGGAAGACGCTCCGCCTGTCCGAGTTCGCGGGCTGGCCCACCTACGCGCAGGCGCCTCCCGGCAACATCACGTTCAGCGAGAACATCGGCTTCCTGACCCGCTCCAGGCCCGACGCCAACGCGGCGTTCTGGATCGCCGCGCACGAGTCGGCGCACATGTGGTGGCCGAACATCGCGATGTCGGCCGAGGGCCCGGGCGCCGTCGTGCTGTCCGAGGGCATGGCGCACTTCTCGACGATCCTGCTCACCGGCAAGGTCAAGGGCGAGCAGCAACGCCAGGCGTGGTGCCGCTCCATGGAGAAGCGCTACAACGAGTCGCGCCGCGCCGATTCGGAGCGGCCGCTGACGAAGCTCGACGGCCAGATGCCCGGCGACGACCAGATCTGGTACGAGAAGGGCGGCTGGGCGCTGTGGATGCTCCACCGCTTCCAGGGCGAGCAGCGCAGCCTGGCGGCGATCCGCGAGTACATCGAAACGTACCGCGACTCGCGCGATCATCCGGCGCTCGAGGACTACCTCGCCATCCAGCGCCGGCACGCGGCGGACTCGACCGCGTTCGACGCGTTCACGAAGCAGTGGTTCCTCGCGGTCGTGGTGCCGCACTACCTGATCGAGGACGCGAAGCTCGAGCGCGATGGGCAGGACTGGCGCGTCACCGCGAGCGTGCGCAACGTCGGCACGGGCACGATGCCGCTCGACGTGGCGGTCGTGAGCGGCGAGCGCTTCCCCGCGCCGGGCGCGAAGGCGAGGCCGTGGCGCGAGGCGCGCACGGTGGTGACGCTCGCGGCCGGCCGGCGCGCGACGGTGACGCTGCGCAGCAGCTTCCAGCCCGAGCGGCTGGTGCTCGACCCGGACGTCACCGTGCTCATGGCCGAGCGCCAGAAGGCCGAGGTGACGCTGGCGCCGGAACACGGACCGCTGGCGCTGCGCTGAGCGGCGAGCGCGCTCGGCGCGCCATGGCGAACGCCCGCGGAGCCGAAGCTCCGCGGGCGTCGTGCGTCCCTGCCCTCCGCGAGAACCGGTCAGCCCTTCGCGGCCGCCTTCGCCTCCGTGCGCAACAGGTGGATCGCCACGCCATCCGCGTCCTCGGCCGCCTCGCCGACCACTTCCTGCATGGTCGGGTGCGCGTGGATCGCATGCGCGAGGTCCTTCACGTCCAGGTCGGCGGCGATCGCCAGCGCGCACTCGTGGATCAGCTCGCTCGCCTTCGCCCCGAAGATGTGGGCGCCCAGCACCTGGCCGGTGCCCGCGTCGCCGACGATCTTCACGAATCCCGCCGTCTCGCCGTCGGCGATGTTGCGGCCGTGCGCGCGGAACGGGAAGCGGCCGATCTTCAGCGTGCGGCCCTCCGCCTTCGCCTGGGCTTCGGTCAGGCCGACGCTGGCGATCTCGGGCGTCGTGAACGTCGCGGCCGGGACGGCGCGCCAGTTGGTCTGCGCGGCGTGCCCCGCGATGATCTCGACCGCGGCCTTGCCCTGCGCGCTGGCAAAATGGGCGAGCTGCTTGATGTCGGTCACGTCGCCGATCGCGAAGATGTTCTTCACGCTCGTGCGCAGCTGGTCGTCCACGGCGATGCGGCCGCGCTCGCCGGGCGCCAGTCCCGCGGCGGCCAGCCCGAGGCCCTCGCTGTACGGCCGCCGCCCGGTCGCGACCAGCACCGCGTCCACGTCCACGGTCTTGCCGCCGGCGAGCGTGAGCGTGATGGAGCCATCGGCGTTGTCCCTGCGGTCCTCGACCTTCGTGCCCAGGTGGAGCGCGATCCTGCGCTTCTTCATCTCGCGCTCGAGCCCCGCCGACACCTCCTCGTCCTCGGCCATCACCAGCCGCGGCAGCATTTCGACGAGCGTCACCTGCGTGCCGATCGCCGCGAAGAAGGACGCGAACTCCGAGCCCACCACGCCGCCGCCCAGGATGGCGATGCGCGCGGGCTGCTTCGTGAGGTCGAGCGCCTCCCTGCTGCCGATGACGCGCTCGCCGTCCAGCGCCCAGCCCGGCGGCATCCAGCCGCTGGCGCCGGTCGCGAGCACGATGTTGTCCGTGGTGATCTCCTGCTCCCCGCCGCCGCCGAGCGCGATCGTGATGCGGTTCGCCGAGGCCAGCGTGGCGAGGCCGCGATGGATGTCCACGCCGCGGCCCGCGAGCAGCTGCTTCACGCCGCCCGTGAGCTGCTTGACGATCCTGTTCTTCCGCTCGACCAGCGCCGGCCACACGATCTTCGGCTCGCCGACCTCGATGCCGTACTCCTTCGCGCGCTTGATCTGCTCGTAGAGGTGCGCGGTCCCGACCCACGCCTTGGTCGGGATGCAGCCCCAGTTGAGGCAGGTGCCGCCCAGCTCTTCCTTCTCGACCACGGCGGTCTTGAGCCCGAGCTGCGCGGCGCGGATCGCGGCCACGTAGCCGCCCGGGCCGGTGCCCACGATGACGACCTGGTAGTGCGGATTGGACATGGGAAACGCTCGCGTCGTGCGGGTGGATGGCGCCGGCGGGGCCGGCGCGCGGGAAGGATGGACTGCGACGGCGCTAGGCTATGGGTCCGTCCCGCGACGCGCAACCGCGAGGAAAGGCCGCGGTCCGGAACCAGCGAGCGACGCATCCCTCAACCGAGGGCGCTCCACTCCGAGCGGACGAGCCCGAAAACCACGTGGTCCACGAAGTGATCGTAGAGCCACTCCGCCTCGCGCAGCAGACCTTCGCGGCGGAACCCCAGCCGTTCGGGAACCGCGCAGCTGCGGACGTTTCCGCCCGCACAGCGGATCTCGATGCGGTTGAGGTCCAGTTCGGTGAACGCGTGCTGCACGAGCGCGCGGCAGGCCCGCGTCACGATCCCGTGGCCCTCGTGGGCCGCGGCCAGCCAGTAGCCGAGCGACGTCCTGCGATTCGCCCTCGAGATTTCGTGGTACCCGATCACGCCCCCGATGACCCCGTCGACGAGGATCCCCGAGGTGAAACCCTGGCCAGCCTCGTGCTGCCGCAGGGCCGACTGGATGAACGCCGCGGTGTCTGCGGCCGACTTCGTTCCGTCGAGCCACGGCATCCACTGCCGAAGCCGCGCCCGGTTCGCGTCCGTGAGGTCGAACAACTCCACGGCGTCACCCGCCGCCAGCTGTCTCAGTTCAACGCGGCCGTCGATTCGGTGATGGAACATGGCGCGTGCTCCTTGTGCGAGCGTCCGGACATCGCGATCGTGGCCAGGGCCGCAATGTACCGGCTCCCGACGCCGTTCTGCACGCATGCGGGCACGAGCCGGAGGTTCAGGCCCCCGGCTCGCCGCCCTCGCCCTCGCGCAGGTGGCTGAACCCCGAGTCCTCGCTCATCAACTGCTGGTCCAGCCAGCGGTCGAGGATGCTCCTGCGGAACCGCCATTCCTTGCCCAGCTTGACCGCGGGGATGCGCCGCTCGTTCGCCCATTTGTAGATGGTCTGCGGTTTGAGGCGGAGGTAGTGCGCCACCTCCTCGAGCGTGAGGATCTCGTGGTCTGGCGTGTTCGGGCCGCTCATGGGCGGCGAACCAGGGAGCTGTCGTGTGGCCACTGGAACTTGGGATGCTCTACGTGCGACCACCCGTGCGGGTACGCGACCGGCGGCTCGGCGGCCGCCTTGCCGTCGCCATGCGTGAGCCTGCCCAGCGAGTACACGACCGCCGTGTAGAAGTTGCCCTCGTTGTGGCGGAACAACCCGAACGGCTGGCCGCGATCGCCGACGAAGGGCTGCAGGTTCCAGGCCATCTGGATGCCCACGAACGCGAAGAGGACGGCCCACACCCTCATGATGGTCATCGCCTTCCTCGGGTACACGCCACGCTTCTCACACGCGAACGCAAGCCCCTCGTGCAGCACTGCCATGGCGACCAACCCCGCACCGAGCACGATCACGACGTGCAGCAGCGTGAGGAAGTAGTAGTTGGCCCCGGTGAGCAGGAAGAAGGCGGTGATGGGAACGACCGCGGCCAGCACGATCGCGCCGAGCGAGAGCGCGCCGAGCACGAGCGCCAGCACCTGCGACAGCCTCAGTCGCGAGCCCACGAGCACCTGGACGACGAAGAACCCCGGAAAGCAGATCGCCAGCGTGCCCAGGAACAGCAGCGGCAGCTTGATCGCCGCGGAGAGAGCCTGAGCGGGACCGGCGTACGCTCCCGCGGCCCCGCCGTAGATCGCGCACAGCGCGAGCAGTGTGGAGAACGCGTGGACGAGCTTGGCGCGCAGCCCGTCGCACTCCATGATCTCGGTGAAGAACCGCTCGCGGTCGCTGAGGATGAGCGTGAGGAAGAGGCCGAATCCGGAGTCTGTGCCGCGGGCGGTTGCGGGGCGGGTCGGGATCGAGGTCATCGTGCGTCCCTCCTTGTGAGGCGAGAATCGGACGCGGATGAGCTGGTGTCAACGTTTATCTTTGTTTGTTACTATTTGTTCCTGTTTTATGTGCGAACTGATTGGATTTTCGCGCGGTCAGAGCCCCGTGCCCATGGCCCGGGCTTCGCGAATCCACCAAGTCGCAACGCCCGCCCTGCTCACTCTCCCGGACGCTCTCTGACGGGGCGGTGGTGCTTCTGCACGAGTGGGTCGCCGGCCGTGGGTGCGAACGAATGCGCCACGTCGGGGATCGACGACGACGCGGCGTCGCGGTGGGGCGATGACGCCGGCTGCGCTGCGTGGAGCGCGTGGGGCAGATCGTTCACGTGCCGACGCGCCGCCGCGTGTGGTGCCATGCGGCGGCGTCCGTGAAACGGCCGCGCACCGCCCCGCACCGGTGACGCCGCTCTGACGACCGACCGCGCACCCTGTGCTAGCGTTCCACAACCATGAACGAGGCCACCTCCCGCCCCGCCTGGGCCGCCAGTTTCCGCGCGCTGCGGCATCGCAACTTCCGGCTCTACTGGTTCGGCCAGCTCGTATCGCTGGTGGGCACCTGGATGCAGAGCGTGGCCCAGGGCTGGCTCATGCACACGCTCACGGCGTCGGCGTTCATGCTCGGGCTGCTGGGCTTCGTGCAGTTCATCCCCGTGCTGCCGCTTGCGCTGCTGGCCGGCGTGGTGGCGGATCGCGTGGACAAACGCCGCATGCTGATGGTCACGCAGTCTCTGCTCCTGCTGCAGGCGACGATGATCGCGACGGTGGTGAGCGCGGGCACGGTGAAGCCGTGGATGATCCTGGCGCTCGCCTTCGTCTACGGCTGCGCGAACACGTTCGACATGCCCGCGCGGCAGTCGTTCGTGATCGAGATGGTCGGGCGCGAGGACCTGGCGAACGGCATCGCGCTCAATTCCGCGGCGTTCAACGCCGCGCGCATCGTCGGACCGGCCGTCGCGGGGTTGCTGCTCGCGGGCATCGGCGAGGCCGGCTGCTTCTGGCTCAACGCGCTCTCGTTCCTCGCGGTGATCGGCGGGCTCGCCGCCATGCGCATGCCGCCGCGCGAGCCGCGTGCGCACGACGCGGCATCGATGAGGTCGACGCTCCGCGATGGCGTGCGGTACGCGTGGCGGACGGAGCCGATCCGCAACCTGCTCGTGCTGCTCGCCCTGTGCGCCGGTCTGGGCTTCCAGGTCAACGTGCTGCTGCCCGTCTACGCCCGCGACGTGCTGCACGCCGGCCCCGGCACGTACGGCCTGCTCCTGTCCGCGTTCGGTGCGGGCTCGCTGGCGGCCGCGGCGCGCATGACGCTGCTGCACGACCGCTGGGCGTTGCGTCGCCACCTGCTGCTCGGGCTCACGCTGGGCGGCCTGGGCATGCTGGGGTTCGCGTGGGTGCGCTGGCTGCCGGGCATGCTCGCGATGGGGGCGCTCTCCGGCTTCGGGCTCATCCTCTACGTCTCGAGCACCAACACGCTCATCCAGATGAGCACCCAGGACCACTTCCGCGGCCGCGTCATGAGCCTGTACACGCTCATGTTCGTGGGCACGGCGCCGTTCGGCGCGCTGCTCGCGGGCGGCATCGCGCAGCGCTGGGGCGCGCCCGTGGCGACGAGCGTGTGCGCGCTCTTCCTGCTCGGAGGAGCATTGTGGATCTCGCGCCGGCTGCGCGAGATCGCCGCCCGCGAGCACTCCGAACGCGCGCGCGCCGAGCAGGAGGCGGAGCCACTGGCGTAGTGACGCCGGGGGGCGTTCGCAGGCTCGGACGCGTTCCGGCCGTCAGTCGCGTGCGAGCAGGCCGCGCACGCCGCGCCGGCTGTGCGCCACGAGCAGCGAGCGCGCGGCGGCGCTCCACAGCGCGCCGCGGGTGAGCTTGACGCGGTGCGCGAGCGCGGGGAACGCCGGCTCGCGCTCGGCGAGCCGCAGCGAGGCGCGCGCCCACAGCGCCGGCCAGAGGCAGAAGAGCCGGTAGCGCACGTGCCGGCGCGGCAGCGTGTCGATGTAGTCCGGGACGCGGTCGAGCGCGCCGTGCGCCGCCGCGACCAGCCTCAGCGCCACGGCGCGCGCCTCGGGGCGCGTGCCGCACACGAGGTCCGCCGGGGAGATGGCGTGCGGCGCGAGCCAGCTCGCGGGCACATAGCAGCGGCCGCGGCGGATGTCGCCGGGCAGATCGAGCGCAATGTTGGTGAGCTGCAGCGCCTCGCCGACGACCGGTGCCAGCTCCATGCGCCGCGCGCGCGCCGGATCGGCGCCGTCCGCGAGGCGGCGCTCGAAGAGCTGCGTCAGCATGACGCCGACGCAACCGGCCACCACGAAGCAGTAGTCCGCCAGCTCGCCCTCGTCATCGAGGTAGCACGTCTGCGGCGCGCGTTCGCTCGCGCGCGAGGCGTAGCGCCGCATGCCCGTGGCCAGCGTCCGCACGCCCTCGCGAACGATGCGCTGCTCTTCGGCAGTGCGCTCGGCGAGCGCGGCCAGCACGGTCGGAAGGTGGGACACCAGGCGCAGATCGTCGCGCTCGCCCGGAGCGGTCGCGGCGGCATCGGCCAGCGCGCCGGCCGCGTCCGCATCGCCGGCCAGCGCAGCGAGAAAGCCGTGAAAACGTCCCGCGACCTCGGGGCCGGAGCCGGGCCAGGAATCCTCGAGCGCGTCGGCGGCGCGGCACAACAGGTAGGCGACCCGGACCGCGTCGCGCATCCGGTCGTCGAGCAGCTCGATGGTGATCGCGAACGTGCGCGAGACCAGCGGCAGGACTCGACGGCAGTACTCGCGGGGAGCTTCGCGGAAGTGGGTGTCGGTCATGCGGCCGCGGAATCCTCTCGGGGGTCGATGATGGCCTGCGGACTATAACCCGGACCGGACCGCGCGGCCTCCCCCGGGCCCTGGCACCGCGTCCTGACATCGCGTCGCATGACGCCACCCAGACTGACGCCGAGTCAGGGCCGCCCGCTGCCGCGCCGGCGGCCGGTGTCGGCCCCGCACGCGCGCCGGAAACGGCCGCGTGATCCCGGCTCCGGCCCGCGGGCGGCCCCGACCGACAATGCGTGTTTGGACACGATAATTGTTTCACCCGGGCCTGCGACTATGATAGCGTCGTCGCTCCGCTCCGGACTCTTGGCGCGGCGTTTCGTTGCGGCTCGTGCGGCCCACGCGCTTCGATTCCGACCGCCCTGCGCCGGGCCAGGACCGGGTGCGGTCCGAGGACCCCCAGCATGTCATCTTCCCGCGCGTTCCGGCTTGCCGCGCGCCTCGCCACCATCACCGCTGCGCTCATGTACGGGCTCATCGTCGTGGGCGCCGTGGTCCGCACCACCGGCTCCGGCCTGTCGTGCCCGGACTGGCCGCTGTGCAACGGCCGGCTCATCCCGCCGTTCCAGATCAACGTCTTCCTCGAGTGGTTTCACCGCCTCCTCGCGCTCGCGGTGGGCCTGCTGCTGTTCTCCACCGCCGCCGTCATCCTCACCCGGCGCGAGGCGCGCGAGCGCCTGGGCGGCCTGACAGCGCTCGCGGTTGCGCTCTACTTCACGCAGGCGCTGCTCGGCGCGCTGACAGTCTGGAGGCTGCTCGACCCGGCCGTCGTGAGCGGGCACCTCGCGGTCGGCCTGCTGCTCTTCAGCACGCTGCTGCTCGTCGCGCTGGTCGCCGGTCACGAGGCGCGGGCGGGCGGCGTGGCCCGCTCGCCGACACCCCGGGGCCTGCTGCCGCTCTGCGGCGCGGTGACGCTGCTCGCGTACGCGCAGTCGGTACTGGGCGGCATGGTGAGCACGAACCACGCGGGGCTGGCCTGCCCCGACTGGCCCACGTGCAACGGGGCATGGCTCCCGGCCATCACGGGCCTGGTCGGCCTGCAGGTCGTGCACCGCTGGGGCGCCTACGCGTTGACGGGCGCCCTGGTCGCGGCTGTGGGCTTATCGAAGCGGGTTTCCGACCCGCTCGCGCGGTTGCTGGTGCGCCTCGCGGGCGCACTTGTGCTGGTGCAGGTCGCGCTCGGGGTCGCCAACGTGTTCTTGGGGTTGCCCGTGATGATTTCCGCCGCGCACCTCGCGAACGCGACGCTCATCCTAGGTTGCATGCTGATCGCGACGTTCCGACTCGCCGCACACCCCACACACTGACCGAGGCCGAAGCCAGATGAGCGTTGCCCTCGCCGGCGTCACGCCGGCCGCCACGCTGCGCGCGTGGGTCGAGCTGACCAAGCCGCGCATCGTCCTGCTCGTGCTGTTCACGGGGCTGCCCGCGGCGCTCCTCGCCGCGCACGGCCTGCCCCCGGCGCGCGTGTTCTGGGGCTGCGGCATCGGCATCGCCCTGTCGGCCGCGTCCGCCGCGGCGTTCAACCACTACTTCGATCGCGACCTCGATGCGCTCATGGTGCGCACGCGCACGCGGCCGCTGCCCTCGGGGAGGCTCACGCCCGCGGCCGCGGCGGGGCTCGCCCTGGCGCTCGCGTGGCTGGCGTGGACGGTGCTCGCGGTCGCCTGCAATCCGCTCTCGGCGCTGCTCGCCATGGCGAACATCTTCTACTACGCGATCGTCTACACCGTCTGGCTCAAGCGCCGCACGCCGCTCAACATCGTCATCGGTGGCGGCGCCGGGGCGTCGGCCCCGATCATCGCGTGGGCCGCGGTGACGGGCCGCGTCGAGCTGCCGGCGCTGCTGCTCGCGGGAATCGTGTTCCTGTGGACACCGCCGCACTTCTGGTCGCTCTCGCTTTACCGCCGCGAAGACTACGCGCGCGCCGGTATCCCGATGCTGCCCGTGACGCACGGCGAGCCCGAGACGCGGCGGCAGATCCTGGCCTACTCGGTCGTGCTGTTCGCCGTTACGCTGCTCGTGGCGCCGCTGGCCGGCCTGGGCCCGCTGTACGTGTGCGTCGCGGCCGTTCTCGGCGCGCTCTTCGTCGGCGGCGCCGTGCGGCTCTACCGCCGCCACGAGGCGCGTCACGCGGTGGCGCTGTTTCGCTACAGCATCGCCTACCTGTTCGTGCTCTTCCTGGTCATGGCCGCGGACGCCGTCCTGCGTCTGCGCGGCGCGTGACGACCCGCGTGCGGCGGAGCCGTCGCCTGAGCCGGGACCGGACCGCCCGCCCAGCCCCATGGAGACTGCATTGCCTGCACCGCTGAGGCGCGCGTACGCGATCCTGGTCGCCGGCACGGTCGCTCTCGCCCTCGTCGCGGGTTGCGGCGGGGCGCAGACCAAGGCCGAGCGCGGCGCGGCGCTGTTCCGCACCTGCACGCCCTGCCACGGCGACGGCGGCGGAGGCGACACGGAACTGCGCGCGCCCGCCATCGCCGGCCTGCCGGAGTGGTACGTCGCGCGCGAACTGGACAAGTTCCGGCACAACGTGCGCGGCGCGCACCCGGACGACATGGAAGGGCACCGCATGCGCCCCATGGCGCGCACGCTCTACCCGCCCGGCGATCTCGATGCGGTCGCGGCGCACGTCGCGGCCCTGCCACCGGTGCCTTCGGCGCCGACCTTCACGGGCGGCGATCTCGCGAACGGGCAGCTGCGCTTCTCGACCCTCTGCGCCACCTGCCACGGACCGGACGGCAGGGGCAACGCCGCGACCGGCGGCCCGCGGCTCGTGGGCCAGTGGGATTGGTACATGGTCGCTCAGCTGCGCAAGTTCCAGAGCGGCATGCGCGGCACGCACCCCGCGGACACGCTGGGAGCGCAGATGCGCGCCATGTCGCTCACGCTCGAGGACAGCACGGCGATGCACAACGTCGTCGCCTACATCAAGACCCTTCCCACCCGCTGACGCGAGGAGAACGGCCCATGGCGGACAAGCACGACCACGCGGACGACGACTGGGGCGTCGCCGTCGGCAAGCGGACCTTCATCCTGACCGTCGTCCTCGCGGCCTTGTACGTGGCCGCCGTGGCCGTGTACGTCCGCTGACCGGGGAGCCGAGAGCCGATGCTCGAGTTCTTCAACCCTACCGCCTCGAGCTACTCGGGGGACGTCGACAGCCTCGTCTGGCTGGTGACGATCCTGGTCGGCATCGGGTTCTTCGCCGCCGAAGCCATGCTGTTCTGGCTGATCTTCCGCTTTCGCAGGCGAGACGGCGTGGCAGCCCGGTATGTCACCGGCAAGGAGAAGCACCTCAAGGCGTGGATCAACGTCCCACATGCGATCGTGCTCGTCTTCGATGTGATCATCGTGGCCGCGGCAATCCGCGTCTGGGTGATCATCAAGCAGACGCTGCCGCCGGCCGACCGCACCATTCACATCATGTCGCAGCAGTGGGCGTGGACGTTCGCCGATCCCGGCCCCGACGGCGTGCTCGACACCGCCGACGACATCCGCACGACCGACGAGCTGCACATGGAGGTCGGCAAGACCTACCACTTCACGCTCGAGTCCAGGGACGTCGTGCACAGCTTCTTCGTGCCGGCGTTCCGCCTGAAGCAGGACGCCATGCCGGGCCGCGTGTACACGGGCTGGGTCAAGCCGACGCGGGTCGGCAGTTACGACATCGCGTGCACGCAGATCTGCGGCATCGGGCACGGCGTCATGGGCGCGAAACTGGTCGTCGAGGACCACGCGGAGCACGTCGCGTGGATGCAGGAGCACTCGTCGCAAACCGCAGTCGCGACCTCTGACGCGGCAACCGCCGCCGGCGCGCCCACGGACAGCGCCACCACCGCGCCCGCCACCGTGCCGGCCACGACGAAATGACGGGGACCGACATGCCAAACTCGAACGCCGCCCGCACCTCCGGCACCACGCACGACGCGCATCACCACGCCGAAGGCTGGTTCAGGAAGTACTTCTGGTCCACCGACCACAAGATCATCGGCTTTCAGTACATGTTCACGGGCATGTTCATGGCGCTGGTCGGCGCGTTCATGGCCTACGTGTTCCGCATGCAGCTGGCCTTCCCGGGCCGGCCCGTGCCGGGCTTC
>CAIXRL010000834.1 GCA_903921835.1 Candidatus Eiseniibacteriota bacterium
CAGAGACGCACCTCCGCCTCCCTCAAGGACATGGCCTCATCGCCGTGCTCGTCCTGATTCCGACCGCAAGCGCGCTTGGCCTCCACGGCTCCCACCAACTCCATGACTCCCGCCATGATTTTCCCTGCGTTCATGCCACACCTCGCTCCCGGAAGCCGGCACGAGAATGCGCGGGAGCCCGTGCCGAGGAGAACCCGCCGACGCCGCAGAGTACCACCGGCATCGGGCGGGAGGCAGCTACTTCACTGGCGCCGGCAGGCTCTTCGCGGGAGAGCCAGAGCTCGCGGCATCACGCGCCCTGCGAGCCCTTCAGGCCGCGCGTTCCTCGTCGTCGTCGAGCGACGCTTCGTCCGTCCCGGCGTCGTCCGCGGACAGGTCCGTGGCGGGTTCGCCGTCGAAGTCGAAGGTCAGCTCGGAGTCGAAGACCCCGGCCTCGTGCAGCGCGGCTTCCTGTTCGGCGGTGAAGTCGCCGGGCGAACTCCAGCGCTCGCGCATGTACGCGCTCAGCGCGTCCAGGTCGCGACGGGCCGCGGCGTGGCCCGGATGGATCCAGAGCGTGTGCCGCAGCAACCGGATCGCGTCCTCCACCGCGCCGTATTCGAAGCATGCGGTCGCGGCGGCAAAGAAGAGGCCGGGATCGTGCGGTGCGAACGAGAGTCCGCGCAGCGACCTGGCCAGCGCTTCGCGCGCGTCACCGTCCTCGAGCGCGGAGTACGCGGCCCGCGCCAGGAATCGCGCGGCATCGGCATCAGGCGGGTCGTCGAGCCCCGGGATGAACCGGCGCAACTCCTCGCACGCCCGGCGCAGGGAGCCCGAGACGAAAGGGTCGAGCCGCGAGGCGGGATAGGCCGAGACACGCTCGGCAAGTCGCTCGAACGCGTCGAGGATGTCCTGCAGGCTGGGAAGCGCGGGTTCGGACAACGGAGTGCTCCGGGTCGGACGACGCCGCGGAGCTTCCGGGACCGGAAGCGACCCGCTGGCGTTCAGGCACTCCCGTCATCGGCCGCGGGGCCCGGGCGCTGAACGGCGGAATCCCCGGCGGGCGCACACGCGGGGCGCGCGGCGCGGCACGCACTGCGCGGCACGCACTGCGCAACGCGCGTGCGTGCCGGGAGCTCAGCGCGTGTGAACGGGCGCCGACGCCGCGCCCAGGAACCGGGAGAGCAGGACGCGCGCGACCTCGGTGCGGTATTCGCGATCCGAGCGGATGTCGTCGATCGGCGCGATGTCGTTCAGCAGCGCCGCGAGCGAGCGCTCGACCGCAGCGGGATCGAGCAACGAACCCACGATGGCGTCCTCGGCGCCCGCCGCGCGGATCGTCGTCGGGGCAACACTGCCCCAGGCGAGGCGCGCGTGGTTCACGATGCCGCCGCGGCCGCGGCGGATGACGCCCGCGAACACGACCTTCGAAATGCTCTGGGCCGCGCGCGTGCCCACCTTGCGGAAGCACTCGACCGCGCCCTCGGGGCGGGGCGGCAGCGCCACCGAGACGATCAGCTCGTCGGGAGCGATCGCGAGCCGGCGATAGCCCGTGTAGAGCGACGCGAAGGGAATCTCGCGCTCGCCGCGCACCGACGCGACACGCACCGTGGCGTCGTACGCCAGCAGCACCGGCAGCGAATCGCCGGCCGGCGAGGCGTTGGCGATGTTGCCGCCGATCGTGGCGCGGTTCTGGATCTGGGCCGCGCCGATCACGCGCGAGGCCAGCGTCAGCATCGGCCATGCGGCGCACGCGGAATGACGGGCGATGGAGTCGAACGTCGCGAGCGCGCCGATCCGCACGCTTCCGCGGCTGACGCGGATCGTCTGCAGCGCCCCCAGCGGCGCCAGGTCGAGGAACCGCGTGCCGGACTGGGTGCCGGCGTGCAGGTAGACGTAGAGGTCCGTGCCGCCCGCGAGCGGCACCAGGCGGCCGTCGCCGAGCGACGCGTGCAGCAACCGCAGAGCGTGGGCCAGGTCGCGCGGACGAACGACCTCGAGTTGCGAGAGTGCGGTCTTCAACGGCTCTCCTTCGCGCGCGCGGCGCCGGGCGGACGCCGGGCCGGCACGCCACGCTTTGCGACCACGCGCTTCGCCGGTGCGGTGCGCTTCGCGGCGGCGGCCTTCGCCGCAGGCGCGACGCGCGGGGACGATGCGGCGGGCTTGCCAGGCGCGACCTTCCGGGCGGGCGCGACGCGCGGGG
>CAIXRL010000835.1 GCA_903921835.1 Candidatus Eiseniibacteriota bacterium
GAGCCGAGAGTGCGAGATGTGCGTCAGCCGCAAGAAGATCGGCCGGCCGGACCCACCTTCGGTGGGTACCCCGGAACCGTGTTGTCCACACGATGAGGACAGCGGCCGGTCGAGCTTCGCAGCGGATGACGCGCAGATCGCGCTCGTAGGCCGCGGGCTCATGAATGATGCGGGCTAGGGCCCTGTCCCAACGGCAGCGCAGCCCGGGGCCACGATCCCCGGCTGAGTCGATGGGGGACCTCACACCAGCACAGGGCTTCCGGGCCGGTCCCTGCCGCGGCTCAGCACCGACCCGCGCCACGGAACAGAGCGCGTCGCGTCGCGGGAGAGGAACGCGGGCATCGGAACGCCTGCCGGCCCATGAGCCGGACGGACTTCGGACGCTCGCGCGGGAAGGCCGGGACAGTTCCCGGCGCCCAGCGCCCTTCGTGACCCGGCGGCACGGAGGAGACACCGTTGGAACACGCCACACGCATCCTGCTCATCGAGTCCCTGGACGCCATCGGAGCGGCGCCCGCCGACGCCCGGCAGCATGCCGCCGCCCTGCGCGCGGCGCACTTCGCGGTCGAGGGCGTCGTGCTGGGCGACGATCGCCACGACGACCTGCTGTTCCCCCTGCACGAGCGGCGCGTCGGCACCGGCTTCGACGTGCTCGACGCCGGACCCGGCGGCCTCGCCGCGCTCGCGCGCCGTGTCCGCACGAGCCGAGCCGAGATCGTGCTGTGGGCGGGCGCCACGCCCGGCGGCGGCGACGCGGCACGAGCGCTGCCCGAGGGCACGCCTGCGTTGTGGTGGCCGACGGGCCACGCGGATGCGCGTGGCGAACGCGGCCCGCTCGCGACGCTCGACGACACACTCGCGCCCGTCGCCGGCTGCGCGGTGGCCGAGGACGCCGAACGCAGGCTGCTCTCGCTCTGGGACGGTCCATACGTGCTCGTGCCCGCGCCGTCGTCGGCCGCCACGTCGGAGGCGGTGATCGCGGCGTTCGGGCGCGCCACCGAAGGCCGCGACGACGTGGATCTCGTGGTGCTCGATCATCCGGAGCCGGCGCTCGGGGCGCTCGCACGTCGGGCCGGCCTGGCACAGCGCGTTCACTTCGTGGGGCCTTCGCCGCGCGAGGCGGAGCATGCCTGGCTCGGGGCGTCGGCCATGGTGCTGCTGCCCGGCGATGCGGCGATCTCGGGCGGCATGGTGTTGCGGGCGCTCTCGTGCGGCTGCATGTTGCAGCCCGTGGGCGTGGCCGCGGCGCCGCTTGCGGCGTGGCTGCGGAGTCACGGGCTGGCGTGGACGCTCGAACCGGGCGAGGAAGCGCTGGCCGCCGCGATGGACGCCGCGCTCGAGCGCGAAACGGGTGTGTCGGGGTTGCGCGCGCGCGCACGCGCGGTGGCGGCGGAGTACGGCATCGCCGCGCTCGGCACGCGAATCGCCAGCGCGCTGCGTGGTCGATCGGAGCGCGAGCGCGAGGCGGCATGAGGACGCCGGCACGCTCGGGCGGGCCGCGACGATTGCGGATTGTCGGGGGCGAGGCTACGGTCATCTGCTGCGTGCGCCGGACGGCCGCGCCTACGAGTCTGGGAGGAGGAGCAGAGTGCGCATCCTGGTGACCGGCGGAGCGGGTTTCATCGGTTCGAACGTGGTGGACCGGTTCGTGGGTCTGGGCCACGAGTTGGCGGTGTTCGACAACCTGTCGTCGGGTTTCCGGGAGTTCGTGAACCCGAAGGCGAAGTTCTACGAAGGTGATCTCGCGGACGCGATTGCCGTGGACGCCGCGATCGCCGACTTCCGCCCCGAGATCGTGGACCACCACGCCGCGCAGATCGACGTGCGCAAGTCGGTCACCGATCCCGTGTTCGATGCGCGCGTCAACGTGCTCGGCTCGATCGGCCTCATGCAGGCATGCCAGGCGCACGGCGTGCGCAAGATCGTCTACGCCTCGACCGGGGGAGCGCTGTACGGCGAGGGCCGCAAGCTGCCGGCCACCGAGGACCATCCGATCAACCCGGAGGCACCCTACGGCGCGAGCAAGCACACCGTCGAGCACTACCTCTACATCTGGCAGCTGCTCCACGGGCTCGACTACACCGTGCTGCGCTACCCGAACGTCTATGGTCCGCGCCAGAACCCGCACGGTGAGGCGGGCGTCAACGCCATCTTCATCGGGCTGATGCTTGCGGGGAGGCGGCCGCGCATCTTCGGCGACGGCACCGCCGTGCGCGACTACCTGTACGTGGACGACGTGGTCGAGGGCAACGTGATCGCGCTCGGTGAGGGCAGCGGCGGGATGTTCAACCTGGGCACCGGCGTGGGCACCAGCGTCAACGACATCGTGCGCGAACTGAAGGTGATCACCGGCTTCGCCGAGGACCCGATCTACGACCCCGCGCGGGCCGGAGAAGTGCAGCGCATTTACCTGGACGCCACGCGCGCGAAGCGCGTGCTCGGCTGGGAGCCGAAGGTCGCGTTCGCCGAGGGACTGAGACGCACCGTGGAGTGGTCGCGCCACAATCCGCTGCCCGTGAAGAACTGAGCGTCCGCGATGCACGCGACGCCCGGGGCCTGCACGCGGCTCCGGGCGTTTCGCGTTCCGGGGGTCGCCAGCGCTGGCGCCGCTCGCGTGGGCCGGGGCTGAATGACCTTCCACGATTCGGTGTCACCACCGCGCGCCCGGCCGAGACCGCGCGTGCGCACGGTGCCCGAAACGCGGCTCCCCCGCCCTCACGTGGTGCACCTCGCCATGCGCCCGCCGCGCATCAGGAGCGGGCGAGTGAGTTCGGTCAGCGCCGCCCTCAGGCACGCCTCTGTTGATGCGTCGTCCGGCATCGCATCGGCGACTTCCGCGCCCCGGCGCGCCTCGGCCGCGCCGGAGCCGAGGCCGCGCAGCGCGGCGTGGACGTCGTCATGGCGAGCCTGCTTCGCCGCGTCCCGGGCCTGCGCTCGTGCCGTGGCTTCCTCAGTTGCGACCGTGTCCCGCGCTCGCTGTCGTTCCACGCTCGCCTGCGCCGCGAGCTTCGCCTTCGCGCGTTCCCGCTGTGCGATCTCCCGGCGTCGCTGCACGTGCTCCCTGC
>CAIXRL010000836.1 GCA_903921835.1 Candidatus Eiseniibacteriota bacterium
AAGATCGGCCGGCCGGACCCACCTTCGGTGGGTACCCCGGAACCGTGTTGCAGACACGATGAGGACAGCGGCCGGTCGAGCTTCGCAGCGGATGACGCGCAGATCGCGCTCGCAGGCCGCGGGCTCATGAATGATCCGGGCTAGCCCGGGGAGGGTGGGAAGTCATGTCACTGAACGTGATGCTCGTGCTCGCCCTGGCGCTATTGCCGAACTCCGCCTACAACCGGGGCAACGCGCTCTACGCGCAGCGGGACTACGTCCACGCCGCCGCGGCCTACGAGCAGGCGCTCGCCGCGGGGCCCAACGCGAACGTTCAGTACAACCTCGCGAACGCGCTGTTCAAGTCGGGGCAGATCGGCCAGGCCATCCTTCACTACCGTCGCGCCCGCTTCCTCGCTCCGCGCGACGCGGACGTTCGCGCCAATCTCGCGTTCGCCCGAAGTTACCGCGTGGACAAGGTGCTGACCGCGCAGGGCCCGGTGGCGGGCGCGCTGGACGCCGCGTTCCACTGGTTGTCGCGCCGCGAGGCGGCGCTGGCGACGGCGGTGATGTTCGCGCTGGGCGCGCTCGCGCTCGCCGGGTGGATCGTGCGGCGCTGGGCCGTCTCGCTGGCGGCGTCGCTGCTGTTCGGGCTGCTCGCGCTGTACGGCTTCGCCAGCGAACGCGCATGGGCGCACGAAGTGGCTGGACGGCCCGCGGTCGTGACGGTTCCCGAGGCCGCAGCGTGGAGTGGACCGAGCGACGAGTTCAAACCGATCCTCGTGCTCCACGACGGCACCGAGGTGCGGATCCGCGAGACCCGGGGAGACTACGATCTCGTCCAGCTTCCCGGCGGCACCGGCGGCTGGCTCCGCAGGAGCGCGATCCAGAGCGTGGAGTAGCGCAACTCCACGAAGCGCCCGGGTCAGCCCAGCCGGGCCATCACCGCGCGCACCGTGCGTCTCCAGCCGCGCTCGTCGAGCGCGCCCTCGAGCACGCGCCACCGTGAGCCCGTCGAACTGGGCCTGGGTGATGTCACCATGGATCCGGACCAGCCCGATGAGGCCCTGCGGGACGTTGAGGCTCACGAAGAGGTCGCGGCTCAGGTCCGCGCGGACGCGATCCAGCCGCGAGGTCAGTGGCGGGCCGCGACCAACTGCTCCCGCTGGCGCAGAGCGCCGAGGCGATGGCCGGCGGCGAGACCCGGCGCGAAGACCAGCGCGCACAGCAGCGCTCGCGGAGGTGAGGGACGTGCGACCATGGCGGTGCTGCGCCTGGCATGGGCATGCGGACCGGCCTCGGGCAGTGCCCAGCGCCGAAACAGCCGAGTCCACTCACGCCATTATCAGAGCCAGGCCGCCCCTGATACGCGGATGCCTCCGCGGTGATGGTACGCGCACCATCGCCGGCGTGCCTCCGGTCCGCGCCGGGCCGGGTCTCCCGCGCGCGGAAGCGCGGGATCTCCTTCGGGAGCCGCCGGGGTTGAGCACCCGGCGGCCCGGCGATATCCTGGGCATCGTAGGCAGAACAGTGTGCATCGCCTCCTCCGGAGGATGATCGCTTGGCTTCCGTTCTCCGTGGCATGCGGCTCGAAGGCATATCCGCATACGCGCCCGGGCACGTCGTGAGCAATGCCCGGGTCGCGGCTCGCCTCCGGCTGGAGCGCATGCGCACCCGCAGGTCCGGCCGGCTGAGCGCCGAGGAAGCCAAGCTCTTCGAGACCAGCGATCGCTGGGTCCGCCGGTTCATCGGCTTCAGCCAGCGACGCTTCTGCCCCGAAGGCGAGGGCACCATCGATCTCGCGACCCGCGCGGCCCAGCAGCTGCTGGCTCGCCTGGACGCGAGCCCCGACGGGATCGACGCGATCGTCTTCGGCAGCGTCACGCCTTCGCACCTCTGCAGCCCGCCCGACGCCGCGATGCTCCAGGACCGGCTGGGCATTCCGCTGTGGTTGGGCGCGACGCCGCGCGAGATGAAGGGCGCCGACGTCTCGCTGGCGTGCAGCAGCTGGGTCACCTCGCTGATGCTGTGCTACTCGCTCATCCGCTCGGACATGGCGCAGCGCATCCTGTTGATCGGCGCCGACCGCATGAGCGCGACGATCAACTGGCGCGACCGCGGGTTCGCGACCGTGCTCGGCGACGCCGGCACCGCGGTGCTGTGCAGC
This sequence comes from Candidatus Eiseniibacteriota bacterium, assembly GCA_903921835.1. Lineage (GTDB taxonomy): Bacteria > Eisenbacteria > RBG-16-71-46 > RBG-16-71-46 > RBG-16-71-46 > CAIXRL01. The sequence continues at coordinate 2,147 of CAIXRL010000836.1, forward strand.
GCCGTGCCGGAGGAAGAGGACTGGTTCTCGCCGGCCCGGTTCTGGAGCTGGCTCGACGGGAGCTGCGCGGACATGATCCGCACACCCGCCGGGGGCTCGGCGCGGCCGAATCCCACCGCGCGCGAACTCGCTACCGGCCAGAACAAGCTCGCCATGGACGGCGCCGCGGTGCGCAGCACGCTCGTGCCGTTCGTGGGCGGGCCCGCCGTGGAGGCCGCCCTGTCCAAGGCCGGTTGGAGCCTCGCGGATCTCGACCTGGTCTCGCTGCACGAGGCCAACCGCACGCTGAACGCGTCGATCGTGGACATGTGGCGCAAGCGCGGCTTCGCCGGCCGCGTGCTGGACGCGGGAGGCCGGTTCGGCAACACGACGGCCGCCTCGATCCCGCTCGCGCTGGCGCTGAACCCCGGGCACCTGTCGGTCGGCAGGCGCTTCGGCCTGTTCGCCTTCGGCGGCGGGCTCTCGGCAAGCTTCGCGCTGGGCACCGTCCGCCACCCGCTCCCGGCGTTCGTCGAGCTCGGCCAGGCCTGAAGCGGTCGCGGCGCCCTCCCGGCCCGCGGATTCGCCCCGGTTCCGGTGACCGTCCGCGCCCCGGGAAGCCTGCTACAATGCGGTCCCCCACCGAATCGGCCGTGGATCCCCCGCGGCCCGTTCCGGAAGGACCGCCTGCCCTTTGCGATTCACCCGACGCCCGTCGTTGCGCGCCGCCTCCGGCGCCCGGGCAAGACGCCACGCCCGATCGGCCTCGACTCCAGCCCGCTTCACGGCGAACTCCTCGGGGTCGAACGCCTCGAGGAGCGCGCGCGCGCGCTGGCGGCTGAGTTCACGCTCGCGCGCGACCCGCGCCGCGGCCCACCCCGGCTGCTGCGCCGTCTCTCCGACGACGCGCGCATGCTCCGCGTCGCCTACAGCACGCTCGCGGGTGACGTCCGCCGCGGCGAGGCCGGCACGCCGGCGGCCGAGTGGCTGCTCGACAACTTCCACCTGATCGAGGGCGAGCTGCGCGAGGTCCGCCGCCACGTCCCGACGCGCTACTACCGCGAACTGCCCAAGCTCGCCGTGCGCGGCCGGTCCGGCACGGCGCGCGTGTACGCGATGGCGGTGGAGCTGCTTCGCTACAGCGACGCGCGGCTCGACGCGCAGCGCCTCGACCGGTTCATGAACGCGTTCCAGACCGTGGCGCCACTCAGCATCGGCGAACTGTGGGCGTGGCCAAGCATGCTCAAGCTGGCGCTCATCGAACACCTGCGCCGGCTCTCCGAGGAGCTCCTCGAGAGCCGTGCCGGGCGCCGGGAAGCCGACCGCTACTTCGCGCTCTTCGAGAGCATCCGGCCGGGCGGGCAGCCGCCGCCGCTGCCCGCCGCGCTGCACGTCGCGTTCGTGGACCAGCTGCTGCAGCGCATGCGCGAGCACGGCGCGGGCGCGGCCGAGCTGCGCAAGCGGCTGGAAGCCCGGCTGGAGAGCGTGGGAGCGACGGTCGAGGACGCGGTGCGCGCCGAGCACCAGCGGCTGGCCATGAATCACGTGTCGATGGGCAACTCCGTCACCAGCCTGCGGCTGTGTTCCACGCTCGACTGGAACGACTACGTCGAGAGCGCAAGCCTGATCGAGCAGATCCTGCGTCGCGACCCGCCGGGCGTCTACGCACGCATGGACTTCGCGAGCCGCGATCGCTACCGCCACGCGGTCGAGGCGCTGGCGGAGCCCAGCGGCGAGGCGCAGGTGCGGGTCGCCCTGCGCGCCGTCGAGAGCGCGCGCCAGGCCGCAGAGACACCCGGAATCGATCCGCGCGTGGCCCACGTGGGCTACCACCTGATCGGGGGTGGACGGCGCGAGCTCGAGGTCGACGTGGCCAGCCAGCCACCCATGCGCATGCGGCTCGAGCGGATGCTGTTCGCACACGCGACGTTCTTCTACCTGGGCTCGCTCGCGCTGTTCACCGGGCTCGGCGTGGCCGCCGCCGTCGTGGTGACGCGGGCGGCAGGAGCGCCGCAGTGGGTGTGGACCTCGGCCGCCGCGCTCGTGCTGATTCCGGCCAGCGAGTTCGCCGTGTCACTGACGAACCGCATCATTCACCGGATCACGCTGCCGGTCCCGCTGCCGCGACTGGACTTGCGCGAAGGCGTGCCCGGCACGGCGCGCACGATGGTGATCGTGCCGACACTCATCTCCTCGGTCGGTGGCGTTCGCGCCCTGATCGAGCACCTCGAGGTCCACGCGCTGGGCAACCGGGACCCGCACATCCACTTTGCCCTGCTCACCGACTTCCCGGACGCGATCCGCGAAAACCTCCCCGGCGAGGACGCCGTGCTGGCTGCGGCCGTCGCGGGCATCGAGGCGCTCAACGCGCGCTACGCGCCGGGCACGGAGGACCGGTTCTACCTCTTCCACCGCGCGCGCCGCTGGAACGGCAGCGAGGGCGTGTGGATGGGCTGGGAGCGCAAGCGCGGCAAGATCGAGGAGTTCAACCGGCTGCTGCGCGGTGCCACCGACACCGGCTTCATCGTGCAGGTGGGCAACCCGGCGATCCTGGCAGGCGTGCGCTACGGACTCACGCTGGACAGCGACACGCGCCTGCCGCGCGACGCGGCGCGCCGGCTGATCGGCGTGATCGAGCATCCGCTCAACCGCCCGCGCTTCGACGCCCGCGTCGGCCGGGTGGTCGAGGGCTACGGCATCCTGCAGCCGCGCGTGAGCGTGACCATGGCGAGCGCGGCGGGCTCACTGTTTGCCCGCGCGTACGCCGGCCACACGGGCATCGATCCCTACTCCACCACGGTGTCCGACACCTACCAGGACCTGTTCGGCGAGGGCAGCTTCACGGGCAAGGGGCTGTACGACGTGGACGCGTTCAGCGCGGCGCTCGCGGACCGCGTGCCGGAGAACGCCATGCTCTCGCACGACCTGTTCGAGGGCCTGTACGCGCGCTGCGCGCTCGTCTCCGACGTCGAACTGGTGGACGACTTCCCCTCCAGCGTGCTCGCGCACGCGCGGCGCCAGCATCGCTGGGTGCGCGGCGACTGGCAGGTGCTGTTCTGCCTGCTGCCGGTGATGCCGACGCGCCACGGCCTGGAGCGCACCCGTCTGCCGCTCATCAGCCGGTGGAAGATCCTCGACAACCTGCGGCGCAGCCTGCTGGCGCCGGCGCTGCTGGCGTTGCTCGCGGCCGCGTGGACGTGGCTGCCGGGGGCGCCGCTCGGCTGGACCGTGGCGGCGCTGGCCGTGCTCGGCTTCCCGCTGCTGCCGCCGCTCGTTCACCTGCTGGTTGGGCCGCGCCCGCTGCAGCCGGCCACCGTCTTCCTGCACGACGTGGGCTCCGAGCTGCGGGAAGCCGGCGCGCAGGTGCTGCTGCAGATCACGCTGCTGGCCTACCACGCGTACGAGATGGCGCACGCCATCGTGCTGACGCTGGTCCGCATGGTGATCACGCAGCGCCGCATGCTGGAGTGGGAGACGGCCGCGGCGGGGGCCGCGCGCGCCGCGGGCCTGCTCGCACGCCAGGGGCCGCGGGTGTTCGTGGCCGAGATGTGGGCGGGACCGGTCGCCGCGTTCGCGGTCCTGCTGGCGATGCTGCCCGCGCGCCGCGACGTGCTGCCGGTGGCGCTGCCGTTCCTGCTGGCCTGGCTGGCCTCCCCGCTGGTCGCGTGGTGGCTCAGCCGGCCCGTGGTGCCGCGGCGCCTCGCGCTCGGCGCCACCGACGCCCAGCAGCTGCGCCGCATCGCGCGCAGAACGTGGCACTACTTCGAGCAGTTCGTCACCGCGGCGGACCACCACCTGCCGCCCGACAACGTGCAGGAGGACACGGAGTGGCGCGTGGCCCGCCGCACGTCGCCGACCAACATCGGCATGGGCCTGCTCTCCACGCTCGCAGCGCACGACCTCGGGTACCTGGACGGCGCCCGGCTCGCCCTCCGCATCGAGGACATGCTGGCGAGCGTCGAATCACTCGAGCGCCACGAGGGCCACCTGCTCAACTGGTACGACACCACCACCCTCGCCCCGCTGGCGCCGCGCTACGTTTCCACCGTGGACAGCGGCAATTTCGCGGGCGCGCTGATGGCGCTCGCGGCGGGACTGCGCGAGCGCGCGGTCGCGGTCGAGGACGGCGACGCGCTGTGCGCCGGCGCGGTGGACACGGCGGGCGTGCTCGGCGAAGCGCTCGTCACTTTGGCGCGCCGCTCGCACGCCGCCACGCCGCTGCGCCGGCTCTGCGGCGCGGCCCAGCAGGAACTCGACACGCTGCGCCTGCGGCTCGCCGGCGACGCGCCGGGCGGCGACCGGCTCGCAAACGCGCGGCGCGGAGCGGAGGCGTTGCGTGCGGCCCTCGCGGACGTGACGGCGTCGGCGCCGCCGGGCGCCGACGCCGATGCGGCCGGCGAGTGGACGCGACTGCTCGAGGACGCGCTCGCCTGTACGCCGGACTCGCAGGCACCGGCGGACGAACTGCGCGACCAGCTGCGCGACCTCGCGCGGCGCTGCGACGCGATCGCCGACGGCATGGCGTGGAAGTTCCTGTACGACCCGGCGCGCGGCCTGTTCTCGATCGGCTTCCGCCTGCCCGATGCCGACGCACCCGGGCGGTTCGACGCGTCGTACTACGACCTGCTGGCCTCGGAAGCCAGGCTGGCGAGCTTCATCGCCATCGCGCGAGACGAGGTTCCGCAGGAGCACTGGTTCCGCCTCTCCCGCGCGCTGGTGAGCGTGGAGGGTTGCACCACGCTGGTTTCGTGGAGCGGCTCGATGTTCGAGTACCTGATGCCGCTGCTGCTGCTGCGCAGCCCTCCTGAGACGCTGCTCGAGAACGCCTGCCGCGAGCTGGTGCGCGGCCAGGTGATCTACGGCCGCCGGCACAACGTGCCGTGGGGCATCTCGGAGTCGGCCTACAACGTGCAGGACCCGCACGGCACCTACCAGTACAAGGCGTTCGGCGTTCCCGGCGCGGGGCTCAAGCGCGGACTCGCCGAGGACCTGGTGATCGCCCCGTACGCCACCGCGCTGGCCGCGATCGTGGATCCCGCGGCGGCTGCCGCGAACTTCCGCCGTCTCGCCCGCGAGGCCGCGCCGGGACCATGCGGCTACCTGGAGGCGCTGGACTACACGCCGCGGCGCACACTCGACGCCGAGGGCGAAGCCGCGCCGGACCCGGTGCGCCTCCATCCCGTGCGTGCGCACTTCGCACACCACCAGGGCATGAGCCTGGTGGCGCTCGCCAGCGCCGTTCTCGGCGCCCCGATGGTGCGGCGCTTCCATTCGGACGCGCGCGTGCAGGCCACCGAACCGCTGCTGCAGGAGCGCGTGCCGCAGTTCGTGCCCGTCATCCGGCCGCGGCCTGCCGAGGCCACGCGGGCCGAGCCGCCGGCGGACGCGGTCGCACCGCGGCTCTTCCGCTCGCCACACACGCTGCAGCCGAGCGCGCACTTCCTCTCGAATGGCCAGTACACGGCGGTGGTCACCAACGCGGGCGGCGGAGCCAGCAGCTGGCGCGGGCTCGCCGTCACGCGACAGCACCAGGATCCCACGACGGATCCCGGCAGCCAGTTCGTGTACCTGCGGGACGTGCGCAGCGGCCTGCTGTGGTCCGCCGCGCACCAGCCCGTCTGCCGCAAGGCCGAGAGCTACCGCGTCACGTTCGAGGCCGACGAGGCGCTGTTCGAGCGCACCGACGACGGGATCGACACACGGCTCGAGGTGGTCGTGTCGCCCGAGGACGACGTCGAGATCCGCCGCCTCACGCTGGTCAACCGCAGCGACCGCATGCGCGAGATCGAGGTCACGAGTCTCGTCGAGATCGTGCTGGCTCCGCCCGCCGACGACGTCTCGCACCCGGCGTTTCTCAAGCTGTTCCTCGAGACCGAGTACCTGCCCGAGTGCACGGCGCTGCTGTGCGGCAGGCGGCCGCGCTCTCCCGAAGACTCCACGCCGTGGGCCGTGCACGTGATCAGCGCCCAGGACGGCGTGTACGGCGCCATCGAGTGGGAGACCGACCGCGCGCGTTTCCTCGGCCGGGGACGCACGCCGGAGAACCCGCTCGCGCTGGACGGCCGCGCGTTGTCGGGCACGTCCGGCGCGGTGCTCGATCCCATCCTGAGCCTGCGCCGGCGCGTGCGCATCGCGCCGGGTGGCCGCGTGCGCCTGGCGTTCGCGACCGGCGTCGCCGCCACGCGCGCGACCGCGCTCGCGCTGGCCGAGAAGTACGACGACCCGGCCGCCGCAGGGCGCGCCTTCGCGCTCGCCAGCAGCCAGACGGCCATGCGGCTGCGGCACCTCGGCATCTCCGCGGCGGAGGCGCGCCTCTACGAACGCCTGGCCTCGCGCGTGCTGTGGACCGACAGCACGCTGTGCGCACCCGCGGCGTTGCGCGCCGGCAACACGCTGGGGCAGTCGGGGCTGTGGGCGCTCGGCATCTCGGGCGACCTGGCGATCATGGTCGTGCGCGCGGTCCGGGACGAGGACGTGTCGCTGGTGCTGCAGGTCCTGCGCGCCCAGGAGTACTGGCGGCTCAAGGGCCTCAGCGCGGACGTCGTGATCCTGAACGACTACCCGGAGAGCTACTTGGACGAAATGCACGAGCAGCTGCAGGGTCTGCTCGAGCAGGGCCCGTGGGCCGCGTGGAAGCACCGTCCCGGTGGCGTATACCTGCTCCGCGGAAACAGCATACCCGACGCGGATCGCACCGTGCTGCTCGCGGCGGCGCGCGTGGTGCTCAATGGCGAGGCGGGCGACCTGGCCAACCAACTGGGCCTGCCCTACCCCGAGCCGACATGGCCGAACGCGCTGACGCCCAACTATCGCGCGGCGGCAGCGAGCGCGCGCGCCGCGCCCGGGGACGTCGCGCTCCCGGAGCTGACGCACGCGAACGGCATGGGCGGGTTCAGCCCGGACGGCCGCGAATACGTCGTCGTGCTGGGCGGAGCCGCCGACACGCCGCTGCCGTGGGTAAACGTGATCGCGAACGAGCGCTTCGGTACCGTCCTGGGCGCCACGGGAGCGGCGTGGACCTGGGCCGGGAACAGCCGCGAGAACCGCCTCACGCCGTTCGGCAACGATCCCGTCAGCGAGTTCAGCGGCGAAGCGCTCTACCTGCGGGACGAAGACCTCGGCGAGACGTGGGGCGCGACGCCCGGCCCGCTGCCGCGCACGCCCGACGGCGGACGCTGGGTGACGCGGCACGGAGCCGGGATCACGCGCTACCAGCACCACGGCCACGACATCACCAGCGACCTGGCCGTGTTCGTGCACGCCAGCGAACCGCTGCGGCTGTCGCGGCTCGTGCTGACGAACCACGCAGCGGTCGCACGCCGCCTGAGCGTGTTCGTGTACCACCAGTGGGCGCTGTGCCCGCCGCGCGCCGGCGAGCACCGCTTCGTCGTCACCGAGCAGGACGAGGACACCGGCGCCGTGCTCGCGCGCAACCCGTACAACTCCGACTTTGCGGAGCGCGTGGCGTTCGCGCGCAGCAGCCTGCCACCCGCTTCGGCGACCGGCGACCGGCTCGAGTTCCTGGGACGCAACGGCTCGCTGCGCCGCCCGGCCGCACTGCGCCGCGAGTCGCTGGGGCAGCGCTTCGGCGCCGGCCTCGATCCGTGCGCGGCGCTGCAGGTGCGCGTGGACGTGGAACCCGGGGAGACGCGCGAGATCGTGCTGCTGCTCGGCCAGGGCGACGATCGCGAACACGCACTGGCGCTGGCGAGGCGCTTCGGCAACGCCGAGGCCGCCCGGGTCGCGCAGGAGGAGGCCGAGCGGCACTGGGACGCGATCCTCGGTGCCGTGCAGGTCGAGACCCCGGACGACTCGTTCGACCTCGTCATGAACCGCTGGCTGCTCTACCAGTCGGTCAGCTCGCGGCTGTGG
>CAIXRL010000837.1 GCA_903921835.1 Candidatus Eiseniibacteriota bacterium
CCTACCTGCGCGCCGAGGACAAGTGGGGCTTCGCGCCGTTCGTGAAGCGTCGCGAACTGCTGCAGCTGGCGCAGGGCGAGAGGGCGAGCTGACATGAACCGCATCGACACCTTCCTCGAACTCGCCGTGCGCCAGGGCGGCTCCGACCTGCACCTGGTCGCCGGCATGCCCCCGCGCGTGCGCTCGGCCGGCGAGTTGCAGCCCATTCCCTTCCGCGAGCTGTCGCACCAGGACCTCGAGGGCTTCCTCCAGGAGATGATGCCCCCTGCCCTGCGCCAGCAGCTCGACGAGCGGTGGAACGTGGACTTCGCCTACGTCTCCACCGTGGCGGGACGTTTCCGCGCCAACGTCTACCGGCACTCCAACGGCATCGCCGCGGTCCTGCGCGCCATCCCCTCCGAGCCGCCGACGCTGGAGAGCCTCGGGCTGCCGGAGCAGGTGCGGCAGCTGCTCGACCTCGGCAAGGGACTCGTGCTGGTGACGGGACCGACCGGCGCGGGCAAGTCCACGACGCTGGCCGCCATGGTGGATCACCTGAACCGGAGCATGCATGGCCACATCATCACGCTGGAGGACCCGGTCGAGTACCTGCACCCGTTCAAGAACTGCGTCATCACGCAGCGCGAGATCGGCACGCACGCGCCGGGCTTCGCCGAAGCGCTCCGGGGCGCCGTCCGCGAGGACCCCGACGTCGTCCTCGTCGGCGACATGCGCGACCTCGAGACCATCAGCCTCGCGCTGACCGCGTCGGAGACCGGCATCCTCGTGCTCGGCACCCTGCACACGAGCGGCGCGATTCGCACCATCGATCGGATCGTCAACGCGTTCCCTCCCCGCCGGCAGGACCAGGTGCGCACGATGCTCGCCGACAGCCTCCGGCTGGTCGTCTCGCAACGCCTCGTGCGCAAGCTCGACGGCACGGGCCGGCTCGCCGCGGCCGAGATCATGGTGAGCACGACCGCCGTCAGTTCGATGATCCGTCAGGGCAACACCCACAAGCTGCAGTCCGTGCTGCAGTCCGGACAGCGTCTCGGCATGCAGAGCCTGGACAGCGTGCTCCTGGACCTCGTCCGCCGCGAGATCATCAGCGGCGAGGAGGCGTACGAGCACGCGATCGACCGCACGCAGTTCGACCGCTACGTTGCCCCCGCGGGCGACATCGCCGCCTGAGTCGGAGGAGCACCATGGATACCCGTCATTCGCTTCTGCTCACGGTCCGCGCACTGATGTCGGTGGTCGATGCGGCCGACCCGTTCGCCCGCGGACGCTCGCTGCGCATCGGGCGTTACTCCGTGCGTGTGGCGCGCGAGCTCGGCGTGCCCGAGGCCGAGCTCGAGACGATCGAACTCGGCGCGCTCCTGCACGACATCGGCCGCACGGCGCTGCTGCACGACGTCACGCTCCGCCCTCGCCCCCTGGACCAGGGGGAGCGCGCGATCGTGCAGACGCATCCCACCATCGGCTGGGAGATGCTGGGCGGGATCCCGGGACTCGAGGAGGCGGCGGACATCGTGTGGACGCATCACGAGCGCCCCGACGGCCGCGGCTACCCGCGCGCGCTCGCCGCCGGGCAGATCTCCCTGGGCGCACGCGTGGTCATGGTGTGCTCGGCGTACGACGCCATGACCGAGGACCGACCCTACCGCCGCGGCCTCGCCCCGCGCGCGGCGTGCGAGGAACTGCGCCTGAACGCGGGCACGCAGTTCTTCCCCGAGGTCGTCGATGCCTTCGTGCGGCTGCACGATTCGGGCAGCCTGTGGGACGCCTTCACGCGGGAGGAGCTGGACCTCCACGTGCGGCGCGGGGACCTCGCCGAGGCCTGAGGCCCGCCTGCAACGATCCTGTCAGGACGTGCCCGGGGGCGGTCACGGCCGTCTCCCCCGTGCGTCAACCGTGCGAGTGCGGTTCTCAATGCGGAATCCGGAGGAGCTATCGGCGGCCGAAGCGGGGCCGATGGATGTCCGCGGCTGCAACTGGCGGAACCCTCGAGAGCGATGGGGCGTGAAGACGCCGGGGCACGTATGCAGGCGGCCATGTAAACCCGCGTCTTCCTGACGCGACGGCTCGCGCCCATCGAGGTCCATGCGCTTGATGGACTCGCCGGCGGGAGGAGCTTCCGGGGAATCGGATCGCTCGGGTTGAGGCAGCGGGGATTTGCGATCGGAAACAACGGCCCAATGATAGACTTCAGCCGTTCTCGCGCAGAACTTGGCCCGCCACAAGGAGTTGCGATTTCGTTTCCGCGCGCGGGA
>CAIXRL010000838.1 GCA_903921835.1 Candidatus Eiseniibacteriota bacterium
GACGTCAGTGCGACAGGGCGGCCACCCCGAAGAACAGCTTCACCTCGCGCTCGGCGCTGGGGAGGCTGTCGGAGGCGTGAACCGAGTTCGCACCCTTGGACTTGGCGTACAGCTTGCGGATCGTGCCCTCGGCCGCCTGCGCCGGGTCGGTCGCGCCGATCGTCTCGCGCAGGAACGTGACGGCGCTCTCGCGCTCGAGGCAGCACAGCATCACGGGCGCCGAGGTCATGAAGTCCACGAGGTCGTTGAAGAACGGCTTGCCGAGGTGCTCCGCGTAGAACTCCTGGCACTGCTCGCGGGGCAGCCGGGTGTAGCGGGCCTCGACGATCTTGAAACCCTTGTCCTCGACATGCGCGAGGATCCTGCCCACGAGGTTGCGCTCGGTGGCGTCGGGTTTGACGATGAAAAGAGTGCGCTCCAGCGCCACGGGACTCCTCCTCCGCGCGACCGCACGTGCGGCCGCGTGTTGCCAGGTCAAGGGTTGGGTCGTGCGCCGCCCGCTACTTGCCGCGGGCGGCCTTCGTCTTGGACTTCGGTCGGGCCGCCGCCTTGCGCGGAGCCTGCTGCTTCGAGGTGCGCGCGCGCTTTCTGGCGGCCGCCCTTGCTGGCGCCGCCTTCTGCGCGGGCGCGGCCTTCTTCGTTCGCGCCGCCTTCTTCGCGGGCGCAACCTTCTTCGTTCGCGCAACCTTCTTCGCGGACGCGGCCTTCTTCGCTGGTGTGGCCTGCTTGGCCGCCTTCGCCACGACGTTCCGCCGGCGCGTGCGCCGGCGCTGCAGCAGCTCTGCGATCAGGCCTGGGATCTCGGACGGAATGCGCGCCACCGGCACGCCCGCCGCCTCGAACGCCGCCATCTTCTCGGCCGCCGTCCCCGTGCCTCCGGAGATGATCGCACCGGCGTGCCCCATGCGCTTGCCGGGCGGCGCCGTCTGGCCGGCCACGAACGCCACCACGGGCTTGGTCACGTGCCGCCTGATGTACTGGGCAGCCTGCTCCTCGGCGTTGCCGCCGATCTCGCCCATGAGCACGATGCCTTCCGTCTTCGGGTCGGCCTCGAACAGCGCCAGCGCGTCGATGAAGTCCGTGCCGATGATCGGATCGCCGCCGATCCCGAGGCACGTGGTCTGGCCCAGGCGCTTGTCCGTGAGCTGCTTCACGACCTCGTAGGTCAGCGTGCCGCTCTTGCTGACCACGCCGATCGGGCCGGGCGTCACGATGTGACCGGGCAGGATGCCGACCTTGGCCTGGCCCGGCGTGATCAGGCCGGGGCAGTTCGGGCCCACCAGCCGCGGCTTGCCGAGCGGGTTGTTGGCCCCGCGCTTCGCCATCACCTTGTGCCACGCCGCCATCGTGTCGCGCACCGGAAGTCCCTCGGTGATGCACACGATGAGCGGCACGCCGGCGTCGGCGGCCTCGTGGATCGCGTCGGCCGCGAACGGGGCCGGAACGTAGATCACGGAGGCGTTGGCCTTCGTCTGCTCCATCGCCTCGGCGACCGAGTCGAACACGGGCACGCCGTGCATCGTCGTCCCGCCCTTGCCGGGCGTGACGCCGGCAACGACGTTGGTGCCGTACGCGATCATCTGCTGCGTGTGGAAGGCGCCGTCGCGGCCCGTGATGCCCTGCACGATCAGGCGCGTGTGCTTGTCGATCAGGATGCTCACGCGTTCACCTCCTGCGCCCTGGCGATCACCATGCGAACGGCCTCGTCCATGCTGGTCGTGGCGCCCAGGCCGAAGTCCGACAGGATCTGGCGCGCCGCCTCCTCGTTGGTGCCGGTGAGGCGGATGACGAGCGGAACGGGCAGCGGCGACTCCTTGAGCGAGGCGACAATGCCGTTGGCGACGTCGTCGCAGCGCGTGATGCCTCCGAAAATATTGAACAGGATCGCGCGCACGTGCCCGTCGCCGTTGATGATCTCGAGCGCGGCGGTGACCTTCTCGGGATTGGACGAGCCGCCGATGTCGAGGAAGTTCGCGGGCTCGCCGCCGTAGTGCTTGATGAGGTCCATCGTGGCCATGGCGAGGCCGGCGCCGTTGACGATGCAGCCGATGTCGCCGTCGAGCTTCACGTACGACAGCCCCTTCTCGCGCGCCAGGCGGGACCACCCCGACTCGTCCTCGGGGTCGCGCCAGTGGTCCCAGTCCACGTGCCGGAATTCGGCATTGTCGTCGAGGCTCACCTTGGCGTCGAGCGCGATCACCCTGCCCTCGGTCGTGACCGCGAGCGGGTTGATCTCCGCCAGCGAGCAGTCGCCGTCCATGAACACGGTGTAGAGCTTCAGCAGGATGGCCGCGGCCTGCTGGGCCTGCGCGAAATCGGGAAACACCTGCATCATCAGGCTGCGCGCCACGTACGGGCGCAGGCCCTCGACCGGGATGTGGAGCTTGAGGATCTTCTCCGGCGCGAAGCGCGCCACCTCCTCGATCTCCACGCCGCCCTCGGCCGACAGCATGATGAGCGGCGCCTTCTTCTCGCGGTCCATCACGATCGAGAGGTAGTACTCCTTCGCGATGTCGGCGGCCTTCGCGACCAGCACCTTGCGCACGGGCAGACCCTTGATGGTCAGCGCGAGGATGTCGCGCGCCCGGTCGCAGGCTTCGTCGGGATCGTGCGCGAGCTTGACGCCGCCGGCCTTGCCGCGGCCGCCCGCCTGCACCTGCGCCTTGATGACCACGAGCCCGCCGAGCTGCGCGGCGATGTCGCGGGCTTCCTCGGGCGTGCCCGCCACCTGACCTGGCAGCACCGGAAGGCCGTAGCGGGCGAAGAGCTCCTTGCCCTGGTACTCGTGAAGGTTCATGCAGTCTCCCGTGCGTCGGAGGGATGCAAAATCACCCCGCGTGGGCCTCTCGGTACGTGGACAAGGGGGCAGAAGATAGGCAGGCAAAGCTACCCGAGCGCGCACGGCGCGGCAAGCGCGGCAAGCGCGGCGACTGAACCCGGCCTATGCTGGCAGGAACGCCCCCGGCCACGGATTCCCGCCGAATGAACCGCGCCACGGAGCGGCTGCATGCGCCTTCTCGGCCTTACAGGACTCCCCCTGCTGCTCGCGCCGGCACGCTCGTCTTCGATCCGTTCCCGCCCAACCCGTGCATCCAGGACGTCGAGCGTCACGTCGTCTGCCTCGGGGTCTTCTGTATGGGAACCTGCCCGCCCGATTCGTTCCGGACGAACTGGTGCGGATCCAACATGACATTGAACTGGACCGTGGCCGGGCTCAGGCTGGATCCCGGGCAGCACTTCACCCGCCGGGTCATGACGCGGGCGAACTCGTACGACAACACCGTCGTCACCAGCGCGGAACTGGCGCCGGGCGATCCGCGCATCGATGTGCACACGAACGACCCGCGCGGCGCGGCGCGCGCGGCGCGATCGGGGCCACGTGCGCCGCGCGCGCCACCGCCGAGGGGGACCTCGTGCTGCCCATCGCGCAGTTCACGGCCGAGCCGGGTTTCGACCTGGGGTGCCTGTGGACGCTCGATCTCAGGTTCGAGGACTGCGAGGGCGGCTACTGCCCGGGTACGGTGCCGGCACGGCACTTCCGGATCGGCGCGCCGCGCTTCGAGATCGGGGCCGCGACGCCGGCGCTGCGACGCTCGTGGGGAAGGCTCAAGGCCGCATACCGCTGGCCCGGAGTATTCGTGAGCCTGCAGCCTGCGAGCGCGGTCCATGAATACCCCGGGCTGGAAGCGCCTTCCGGCTATCTGGACAGGGTGTGACGGGTTCGTCCCGCTACACCCCTACAACACCACCGGACATGCGGGTCCGCATCCGGCGGTTCTAACCCGGAGTATTCATGAACCGCGAGCCGAGAGTGCGAGATGTGCGTCAGACGCAAGAAGATCGGCCGGCCGCGCCGGAACCGTGTTGCAGACACGATGAGGACAGCGGCCGGTCGAGCTTCGCAGCGGATGACGCGCAGATC
>CAIXRL010000839.1 GCA_903921835.1 Candidatus Eiseniibacteriota bacterium
AGGACCTCGTCATCGAGCAGGCCATCTGCCGCGAGGCGCTGCGCCTGTCGTTCGAGCAGCACAGGGCGCTCGCGGTCGGACTCAAGGGCCGCCAGCAATCGCGCGACATCTCCGACGCGATGGCGCAGGCCGCGAGCGGCGCCACGCTCGTCGACCTCCTGGCGCTCGGGCTGCTGGTGGGCTCGGGCGGCGTGTTGTCGCACGCGCCCCGGCGCGCGCAGGCCATGCTGATGATGGTGGACGCGTTCCTGCCCGAGGGCCTGACCGAACTGGCCGTGGACAGCGTCTTCATAACGCCGCAGTTGGGCGTGCTCTCGACCGTGCACGAGGAGGCGGCGAGCCAGGTGTTCGAGCGCGACTGCCTCATCGTGCTCGGCGCGTGCGTGGCTCCGGTCGGCGCCGGCAGGCCGGGGCAGCCCTGCATCACGGTGGAGGTGGACGCCGGCGGCGCGCCCGAGGTGCGGCGCGTGGCGTACGGCGGTTTCGAGCGCATCGCGGCGGGCGGGAGCGGCCGGGTGCGCATCCTCGCGACGCCCGAGCGCGGCTTCGACATCGGCGCCGGCCGCGGCAGGCCGGTCGAGCGGCACGTGCGCGGGGGCGTCGCGGGCGTGCTGGTGGACGCGCGCGGACGGCGGCCCTTCCAGCTTCCGGCCGACGTCGACGCGCGCATCGCGTCGTTGCGCGCGTGGGCCCGCGCGCTCGACGCCTATCCGCGGGAGGTGTGACGTGGCGCACGCGTACACTCCCGGCCTGCGCGTCACGGATGCCGCCATCGTGCGGCGCGAGCGGCGCCTGCCCCTGAAGGGCGAGGTGCTCGCCGCCCCGGGGGACGCGGTCGCTCCCGACACGGTGGTGGCCCGCGCCAGCATTCCGGGAAGCGTGCTGGCGGTGGGTCTCGCCGGCAAGCTCGGGTTGGAGCCGGCGCGTGCGCTGGGTGCGATGCTCGTCCCCGTCGGTGCGAGCGTCCGCCGGGGCGACCGCATCGCGGAAGCCACGGCTCTCTTCGGGCTCGTGCGCACCGGCGTCGAGGCGCCGGCGGACGGCACAATCGAGAGCGTCTCCAGCGCCACGGGGCAACTCCTGCTGCGCGAGCCCTCGCTGCCCGTCGAGATCGCGGCGTACGTTCGCGGCACGATCGTGGAGGTGCTCCCCGGCGAGGGCGTCGTGGTGGAGGCACGCGGGGCGTTCCTGCAGGGCATCTTCGGCGTGGGGGGCGAGACCTTCGGTCGCGTCCAGCCGGTGGGCTCGGGCCCCGCGGACGAACTGCTGCCCGAGTACATCCGCGCCGAGCACCGCGGGTGCGTGCTCGTGGGCGGCGCGTACGTCTCGCACGACACGCTGGCGGCCGCGCGCGAGGCGGGCGTCGCGGCGGTCGTGGTGGGTGGCTTCGACGATCGCGACCTGCGCCGGCTGCTCGGCCGCGAACTCGGCGTGGCGATCACGGGCTCGGAGGACCTCGGGATCACGCTGGTGCTGACCGAGGGCTTCGGGCGCATTCCGATGGCGGATCGGACGTGGGAGCTGCTGTCGCGGCGCAGCGGGGAGGTGGCTTCCGTGAGCGGCGCGACGCAGATCCGCGCCGGCGTGCTGCGCCCCGAGATCCTGATCCCGCTCGGGGAGGGTGAGCTCTTCGCGCCCGATGCCGAGGCCGAGGGAGGGCTCGACCTCGGCGCGTTCGTGCGCATCATCCGGCAACCGGGCTTCGGGAGCATCGGCCGGGTCGTGGAGTTGCCGCACGCGTTGCAGGCGCTCGAGACGGAAGCGCGGGTCCGCGTGCTCGTCGTGGAGCTCGTGGACGGCTCGGGTCGCGTCACCGTGCCGCGCGCCAACGTGGAGCGCGTCGCGCGATGACGCCGGCGCGGAACACCATGCGGATCGCCGACGGTATTGACGGAGGCCGCGCGACCGGGCTTAATGCGCGCGGTCCGCGGTCCGCTCCGATTCCCGGCGCCACCGCTCGATACGGAACCCGACGCCAGGGAGGGATGTTGCGCAGCGATCGCCAGCCGCAGGGCCGGGCCGTGCTGCGCTGGGCGCTGGCGGCGCTCGTCGTCGCGGCGAGCGCGACGGGCACTGCGCGCGCGCAGGCGGCCCCGCAGCCGGCGCCGGAGCCCGCGTTCGGGCTCCGCTATGCCGACGTCCCGAACGATGCGGGTCGCGCGATGGACCTGCACTGGGAGGCTTC
>CAIXRL010000840.1 GCA_903921835.1 Candidatus Eiseniibacteriota bacterium
CATGGCGGGCAGCGCGATCGCCAGGTGCACCGCGGCCGCGACCAGCGACATGTGGAGCGCGATCGACTCGCTCGACTCGCTGCCCGACATCCGCCGCAGCCGCAGCAGCGCGAGCGCATAGCTGAACGCGCCGAGCAGGACCAGCAGCGCCGTGGGGCTGCGCCACGCGACGCCCGCTTGCAGCAGCACCGCGACGCCGACGAAACCCACGCCGATGCCGCCCCAAGTCAGCAGGCCCACGCGCTCGCGCAGCAACGGGCCGGACAGGAGCGCGACCCACAGCGGCGTGGTGCCGTACAGCACCGTCGCGTCGCCGACCGCGATGTGCCGGGTGCCGAGCGCGTGGAACAGGCACACGGCGGCGGCCGTTCCGAAGATCGAGCGCAGCCAGGCGTTCTTGCGATCGCCCACCCGCAGCGACGCGCCCCGCGCCCGCGCGGCGATCACGGCGACCACCGCGCCGCCCATGAAGCGCGCGGCGGCGATCTCGGCCCACGGCAGGTCGGAGGCGCCGGCGCGTGTGGCCACGCGCATCACCGCATAGCAGAGTTCCGAGACCAGCAGCCAGAAGACCCCGCGGCGCAGGCTCGGGGACACGCGCTACGGCTTCGCGCGTTCGGCGGCCAGCGCGCGAAGCGTCGCGTACGGCACCGTCACCGGGTTGCCGTTCACCGGCCACGACTGCGCCACCGTCTGCGGCACGAGCTTCGCCTCGTCCATCGCCCGCAGCAACCCGCCGGCGCGGCTCGAAGCGCGCAGCGAGCCGTCCACGGTGGCGAACCCGAGGTCGCCCTCGAACAGCAGGTGCTGCCGCGGCAGCCAGAAAACCAGGTAGTGATCGGTGTGATTCGAGCGCGCACCAATGTCGAGCGCGACGAGCTCGTTGGTGGCGTCGGCGTGCCGCCAGCGGCCGGCCTGCAGCGTGTCGATGCGCGGCGTGAAGCCGCCGGGAAAAAGGCGCCACAGGCGGTCCGGCACGACCGAGAAGTTCGCGTGCGCGACCTCGTCCACGAACGGCGCGATTGCGCCCGCGCAGACGACCTCGGCCGAGTCGGCGAGGAATGGCCGCAGCCCGCCCGCGTAGTCCGGGTGGTGGTGGCTGAAGCTGACGAAGCGCACCGCCTTGCCGGGGAAACGCGCGCGCAGCACGGCGCGCAGGCGCTCGCCGTGGATGTTGTCGCAGGAGGTCTCCAGCAGCACGAGATGGTCCGAGAACTCCACCGCCAGCGAACGCGTGTCCGCATCCGGGAGCACCACCGCCCAGACCCCGGGCGCGATCGCGGACAGCCGCGCGGTCGTGTCCGCGGCCGGCGTGGCGGGCGCCACGCGATCGGGCGCGGCGAGCTCGGCGAGCGGCACGTTGTCCTCAACCGCGATGCGATGCTCGACGAGCGTCCACGCGGCGTCCGCCGGGAAGCCCAGGCTGCGCAGGCTGTCGGGCCACTCGCGGCCGCCGATGGCGCTGGCGCCATAGATGTGCGCCTCCTGCACGACCGCGCCGCGCCGCGGATCGTCCCTCAGCACGGCGTAGGAGTATGGCCGGTCGACCGCGTCGAGGTCCCATTCGGCGCTCCCGAGCGAATCCGGCCACGTGTACTGCGTCTGGAAGGACGATCGCGGTCCGCCGGCCAGACCGCGGCCGTTCCAGGTGCGGACGTGCGCGGCGGCCAGCGCCGGCACCGCCGAGACGATCGCGAAGACGGCATCGCCCGCCTCGCTGCCGCGCAGCTCGCGGAAGGGCGTGCCCGCCGCGTCGCGCCGGAGCACGCGCCCGCCGAGCAGCAGCGTGGTCTCGGTGGTGCGCGCGGTGTCGTCGTCGCTCCACGTGGTCCAGTCCTGGCGCGCCTGAAACGGCAACGCGACGGCGACGCGGCGCAGCGAGTGGAAGGCCCGCGTGGCGTGCGGGCGCTCGTAGTGCCCCTCGTACTCGAGCGCCCCCTCGTAGCGCACGACCACTGCGTGGCCCTCGGGCAGCGGCCCGCCGCCGCGCGCGAGACGCGCCAGATTGGCGGGCGCGAGCACCGCGGTCGGCGCGGCGGACTGCGCGAGCGCCGCGGAGGCGAAGACGAACAGCAACACCGCGGCGGCGGGCCAGTGTCGCCCGCGGAGCGTCGGAAGATTGTTGGCGAAATGCATGATCTGAAGGAGCCTCGTCGCCAGGGTCAGGTGCGCGCCTCCGCGGGCGCACCCACTTCCAGCCAGTGAACGCGATTGCGATACAGTTCGGGGTCCACGCGCATCAGATCGTGATGGCGGCCGCGGTGGCAGGTCATGACGATCAGCTGGTGGCCCGCCGCGAACCCGTCGATCAGGGTGCGCATGCCGGACTCGAGCCGGCGATCGTCGCTGGTCGCGAACACGTCGTCGAACAGCAGAGGCAGCGGTTCGCCGCCGCGCGAGAGGTACTCGCTCACCGCCAGTCGCACCGCCAGGTAGAGCTGGTCGCGGGCGCCCGCCGAGAGCAGCAGGTGGGCCTTGCCGCGTGAGACCTGTGGGCCGCCGTCCATCTGCACGGAGAAGTCGAGGTCCTCGCCGAAGCGCAGTTGCTCGACCTGCGTGCCGAACAGCCGCAGCAGTTCGCCGACGCGGGTGTTGAGGAAATCCGCCCAGCGCCGGTGCGTGTCCACCGCCACGCCCTGGATGGTCGTGCGCGCCAGCTCGGCGGCCTGCTTGAACGCGCGGGCCCTCGCGGTGGCGCGACGGAACCGGTCGAGCTGCGCCTCCAGCTCGGGCCGCTGCTGCGCGTGCGCCCGCAGCACCTCCTCGAACTCGACGCGGAGGTCGCCGCGGCGGCGCTGCACGCCGTCGAGGTTCGCGCGGGCCTGCTGCACCTCGAGGTCGATCTCCACGGGAGGTCTCGGCTCGGGCATGTCCTCGCGGCCGTGCAGCAGGATCGCGAGCTGCTTGCGGCGCTCCTCGATCTCGGCCTCCGGCAGCAGGCGCTGCTTCGCGTACGGAATCAGCTCGTCCACGACCACCGTGCGCCGCGCGCGCAGGGTCATGCGCGCGGCGAGCTCCGCGACCATCTCGGGCCACGTGCGCTCGGGATCGTAGGACAGGCCGGCGCCCTGCAGGATGCGGATCGCGCGCTCGCGCAGGCCGGCGGTCGCGCTCTCGAGGAGCTGGCGCTGGCGGTCCACCGATTCGTCGCTGCGGTCGAGCTGCTCGAGCCGCGTGCGAGCCAGCGCGGCGCGGCGCGAGTCGTGCGCGATGCGCTCGAGCGCTTCCGGCGTCGGCGGCGCGTCGGCCAGCGCGCGCAGCAGCGGGCGGGCGCGGTCGAGCACCTGGCGTTTCTGCGCCTCGGTCGCGGCGAGGAGGTCCTGCGCGCGCAGCAGCGGACCGCTGTCCTCGATCATCCGCGCGTACTCGTTCCAGTGGCGCATGAGGTCCACCGCGTCGCGGTAGCCCATCAGCCGCGCGAGGTCCGCGAGTCCCAGCTCGTTCTCGACGCGCTGCGTGCGCAGCTGGTTCAGGCGCTTCTGCGCCTCGGAGAGCCGCCGCAGCGCCGCCTCGCGCTCGACCGCCTGCGCTCGCGAACCGATCGAGAGCAGCGCCATCCCGACGCCGGCCACGACGACGCCGGCGCCGAACAACCCGCCCCAGAGTAGCGGCCTGCCGTGCATCGCGAGCCCGACGACGCCCCCGATCGCCGCGCCACCGGCGATCGCCAGCGCGAACCAGCCCGGCATGCGCCGGCCGTTGAGCGACGCATCCAGGGTGCGCAGCGTCTCGGAGGCGAGCGTGCGCTCCTGCTCCAGGCGGGCCACCTCCGTCTGGAACGCCAGGTTCACGTCCGTCTGCTGACGCAGAATGCGCTGCTGATCGTCCGGAAGACCGCTGAAGCGGGCCGTGAGGAACTGGATGCGCTCGGGCTCGTAGCCCTGCGAGGCCAGCTGGTCGCGCAGGTCGAACACCTGCCGGCGGTGCGTGGCGTCCTCGAGCGCCAGGCGGCGCAGGTCGGCGGCCACCGCGACGCACGCATTGGCATCCTCGTCGGTGTAACCCTCGAACGCCTCCAGGCTCTTCAGCCCCTGCTCGACCAGGGCGCGCTCGCGGCCGATCTCATCGTGACGCCGAGACTCGAGCGTCTCCAGGTTGAGCTGCCCTTCCTCGTGGCGCGAGATCGCGTCGCGAAGTTCCGCCTCGGCGTTCTGCGGCACGTGCGCGAGCGGGTCCAGCTCCCGGGCCTCGGCCTCGAGGCGGGCCAGCTCGGCGCGATTGGCCTCGTCCTCTTCGAGCTGGCGCCGCACCGCGGCGGCGTGGCTGGCGAGCTTCTCCTCGTCGAGCAGGCGCAGCGCCTCGCGGATCGCCTGCTCCTCCTCGGCCAGCGCGGCCATGGCGTCGAGCGGCTCCTGGCTCCGCACCACGTTGTGGTCGATCTCGTGGATCGCCGACTCGATCAGCGAGGCCTTGGCCTCCAGGCGCTCGATGGCATTCTCGACCGTACCCGTGAACTCGAGCTCGTGCGCCTCGTAGCGACGCAGCGATTCGTCCAGCACGCGCAGCGCCTCGGAGGCGTTGGTGTCGCCGATGTGCGTGTCGGCCGCGTTCTCGAGCCGCGCGCGCAGCGTCGAGGCGCGCCGGGCCCGTTCGTCGCCCGGCACCACAGCGTCCAGGTCGCCCTGGCGCACCAGCGCGCACTTCTCGAACTCGGCGGCATCCACACCCAGCAGCCGCTGGCCCACGGGCACGTCCTTGCCGTCCACGAACTCGCCGGTCACCTCCCGGCCCTGGTCGTCGAACACGGTGACGGTGCCGCGCTCGAAGTCGCGGGCGATGCTCAGCGTGCGCCCGCCCGAGCGCAGCTCGAGCTCGACGCCAAAGCCGCCGCCGGTCCACGGCCGCCAGCGCTCGAGCGGTGTCAGCACGCGGTGCGAACGGCGATCGTCCTCGAGGCCGTAGAGCGCCGCGGCGATGGCGGAGAGCACTGTCGACTTGCCGCGCTCGTTGTCGTCCACGACCACGTTGACCTTGTCGGGCGCAAACGACCATTCGCCGCGCAGCGGCCCGAAACCGGAGACGCGCAGGCGGATGAGCTTCACGCGGACACCTCATCGGATGCGGGCGACACCTCGCGCAGGCGGAACGCGTCGAGCCCGTAGTGCAGCGCACGCTCGATCACGGCGCACCTGCCGGGGTCCGTCTCCGCGTCCAGCTGGGTGAGGAGCTCGATCGCGAAACGCTCCTCGGTCGTGCGGCCGCCGCTGGTGCGATAGGCCGCGAGGTCGTGGTCGGGGCGCACCGCCCGGGCGTCGGTGCGCACGTGGAACACGCGGTCACGCAGTTCGGTGCCCGCGCCGCTCCAGCGCACGCCGGGGCCGAGGCGGCCCGTCAGGCGCACCGCGGCGAAATCCATCTCGCCCGCGCCCGCGACTTCGAGCGCCTTGAGCACGCGCCGGTCCACGTGGTCGGCGCTCGCGGCGCCCGTGACGTCCACGTCCAGCGGGTACACGTGCCTGCGGTCGAGCTCGATGGGCTCGACCTCGACGAACGGCAGGCGATGCCCGTACTCGATGCGCACCTCGAGCGCGCCGTGCGTGCCCGTCTCGGTATGGTCGAGCGAGATCGCAGATCCCGCGTACGCGAGCCGGGCGCCGGCCGACTTGACGCCCTCGGCGAGCGGCTGCTCGATGCGCGACATCGCGTGGTAGTGGCCGACGGCGTGGTACACGAAGGGCGAGGCGGCGACCTCCGCGTCCGAGAAGGGCGCCGTGCTCTCCTGCCCCGGCGGACACTGTCCCTCGCGTGAGCCGTGGAAGAGCGCGATCTCGAAGCCCCTGGGATCGGTGGCCGTCACCGCGGCAAGCGCCTCGGGCGCCAGCGGGCGATCGGTGCTCTCGACGCTCGAGGTGGAGCACCGGCCCCACACGCGCACGCCGGGC
Organism: Candidatus Eiseniibacteriota bacterium; assembly: GCA_903921835.1. GTDB lineage: Bacteria > Eisenbacteria > RBG-16-71-46 > RBG-16-71-46 > RBG-16-71-46 > CAIXRL01. Next base: position 5,883 of record CAIXRL010000840.1, read on the forward strand.
AGCTTCGCGACCGGCACCGCCGTCCACTCGGGCGTGTCGAAGACGTGCACGTGCTCGGGCCAGCGCATGCCGCGGGCGCGCAGCAATCGCGGATGGAACGCCGCGTTGGCGTCCGAGACCGGGTCGTGGTTGCCGGGCGCGATGAACACCGGCGGGCAGCCGCTGACCTCGAAGACGCGGATCGCGAACGTGAGCAGCCCCGCGTCCACCGCGGTCGAATCGAACAGGTCGCCGGGCACGAGGATCGCGTGCGCCCCGTGCTCGACGGCGTGCGACACGGCCATCTCGAGCGCGCGCTGCTGGTCGCGGCGGCGGTCCTCGCGCCGGGCCTGCGGCAGCCACGCAAACGGGCGGCCGAGGTGCAGATCGGAAACCTGCAGGAATCGCGCGAGCGACATGGAATGAGCGTCCTTGGCTCGGGGCCTACCGGGTCAGCGTTCTATCCCGCGCTATTGATGGCTCGGGCTGTGTTTCGCGAACGCCATAAGGTAGCAGCGCCCTTCGGCTTGGGCAATGGCGCGTGCGAACGGTGCCGCTGCAACATGATTCTGTCCGCCCTAACTGCAACGTGAAAGTGTCCTCCCCATGGGACACCTCACGATGAGCGAGAAGGAAGCCCCGCGGGCCGGACTGGTCCGGACCGCCAGGGACGGGAAGATCACCAATGCGGAGGGGGCCCTTGCCCTGCAGATCAGCGTGCGCCAGTTCCGACGCCTGCGGGCGGCTTACCGGGACGAAGGGGCCCAGGGGCTGGTCCACGGCAACCGCGGACAGCCATCGCCCCGGCGGCGGTCCCCCGAGGAGCGGGAGCGGATCGTGACGCTGATGGTCGGGAAGTACCTCGGGTTCAACGACTGCCACCTGACGGAGAAGCTGCGCAAGGTCGAGAAGCTGACGCTGTCGCGCGAGCTGGTGCGGCGGCTGCGGCTGGAGGCGAAGCTGCCGGCCAAGCACAAGCGCCGGGCGCCGAAGCACCGCCGTCGGCGCGAACGCGCCGCGCGCATGGGCGCGTTGGTGCTGATCGACGGCAGCCGGCACGACTGGCTCGAGGGCCGGGGCCCGGTGTTCACGCTGGTGGGTGCGATCGATGACGCCACCAGCCGGATCCTCGCGCTGGCCGTCCGCGAGCAGGAGGACATGCACGGCTACATGGCGATGCTCGGGCAGGTGCTGGACCTGCACGGCATGCCGGTCGCGCTCTATGGCGATCGCTTCGGGGCGCTGGTCCGCAACGACGACCACTGGAGCGTCGAGGAACAACTCGCAGGCCGACAGCGCCCGACCCCGTTCGGGCAGTTGCTCGAGGACCTGGGCATCGCCTTCATCGCGGCGCACAGCCCGCAGGCCAAGGGCCGCGTCGAGCGCATGTGGAAGACCCTGCAGGACCGGCTCATCTCCGAGATCCGCCTGCTGCGCCTGACCACCCCCGAGCAGGTCGCCGCCTACCTGCCCACCTTCATCGCCGAGCACAACGCGAACTTCGCCGTGGTCGCTTGTGAGGGCGACTCCGCCTGGCGCCCCGCACCGCGGCACGTCGAGCGCCTGCTGGCCTGCCGCTACACGCGCAAGGTCGCACGCGACAACACTGCTTCGATCCCGGGTCGCTGGATCCAGTTGCCCCCGCGCGCCCATGGCCGCTCCTGGCAGGGCTGCACCGTCGAGGTGCGCGAGTGCCTCGACGGCTCGGCGCTCGTGCTGTACCGCGGCGAGATCATCGTCCGGCAGGCCCCGCTCCTCGCAGCCTTCACGCTCGTCAACCGCGAAGACAGCCACGCACGCCGGCGTTGCCCCGAAAACTTCACGCCCCTACCGCCACCGCCAACCGCGCCGCCGGTCAAAGCCGCTCCGAGAAACCGGCGGGGCCAGATCACCAACGTGCGCCCGCCCGCAGCCGAGCATCCCTGGCGGCGCGGCTACAAACTGTCTTCACCGGCCCCGGCGTGAAATCGACGGGAAGAACCACCTCGACGGCTCTCCAGGATCGCGCCAGAGCCACGATCACCGACACCCCCGACTCCGGGGCCATGGCCAAGACAGACCGCCGCACACCACCCGACTCCAACCCCCTCGCGCAGGGGAACAGGGCGGACATAATCACGTTGCAGTTAGGCGGACATTTTCACGTTGCAGCGACAGCAGGGAGTGCGAGCTGTGCGTCGGCGGCAGGAAGACCTGCCGGCCGCACCGGAACCGTGACGGAGACGCGACGAAGCCGGCACCCGGCCGCGCAACGCACGGCAGCAATGGTCACGTTGACCCCTTGGCCGGCTTGCAGCAGCATGCCCGGCGTCGTCCCTGCGTCAGGATCCCCCGCGCCGGAG
>CAIXRL010000841.1 GCA_903921835.1 Candidatus Eiseniibacteriota bacterium
ATGCCGGCCACGAAGCCGTTCAGGTCGGGCACCTGCGCCAGCACATTGTTGCCGATCACGAGATCCGCGTGCCCGTGCTGGGCCACGACGGCGGGCGCCGTCTCGCGCCCGAACAGCAGCGTCAGCGTCGGCACGCCCCGGCCCACGGCCGCCTCGGCGCAGTTCACGGCCGGATCGATGCCCAGGGCCGGAATCCCCTTCTTCACGAAGTACTGCAGCAGGTAGCCGTCGTTGCTCGCGAGTTCGACCACCTTGCTGGACGTGCCCAGGCCGAGCCGGTCGGTGATCATGTCCACGTAGCGGCTGGCGTGGGCCAGCCAGCTGTCCGAGAAGGCGGAGAAGTACGCGTACTCGGTGAAGATGTCGTCGGGACGGACGTACTCGTCGACCTGAACCAGGAAGCACTTGCCGCACACCTTCGCGTGCAGCGGGTAGAAGGCCTCGACCTTGTTCTCGTCCTCGGGCGCGACGAAGCTCTCGCACAGGGGCGACATGCCGAGGTCGACCAGCGTGTGGTCCAGCGGGGCGTTGCAGAAGCGACAGGAGCTCATGGCGGGCCTCACGCGACCTGCGGGCTGCGCCAGCGCAGCGTCGCGTCGATGCGGCCCTCGGCCATCATTCGCTGCAGGTGGGCGATGCGCTTGTAGCGGGGCCCCTCGTACTCGTCGCGCCCCAGGCCGACGGCGCGATAGGCCTCGACCAGTTCCTGCGCGCCGCGGCGGGCCGTCCACTGGGGCTGGAAGCCGGGCAGCAGGCGGTCGATCAGCGAGAAGTCGACGCGATAGTTGCGCGGATCGGGGCTGGCGCCCTCGGCGAACTCGACGACCGAGCCTGGCACGGCCTCGCGCACGATCTCGGCGATGTCGCGGATCTGGTAGTTCTCCTTCGTTGCCCCGACGTTGATCGACAGGTTGTGCGTCGTTTCGCGCGGCGCGGCGAGCACCGCGAGGAACGCGCGGCCGATGTCCTCGATGTGCACGATGGGACGCCACGGGGTGCCGTCGCTCTTGAGGAGCACGCGGCCGGTGGTGAACGCCCAGGCCACGAGGTTGTTGAGCACGAGGTCGAACCGCATCCGCGGCGACACTCCGTAGGCGGTGGAGTTGCGCAGGAACACGGGGCTGAAATCATCGTCGGCGAGCTTCGCGACGTCGCGCTCGACGCGCACCTTCGACTCGGCGTACGGCGTCAGCGGCTGCAACTCGGAGTCCTCGGTGCGGAACGCATCGCCGCCCGAGCCGTAGTTGCTGCACGACGAGGAGAACAGGTAGCGCTTCACGCCCGCCCGCTTGGCCAGCTCGGCCATGCGCACCGAGGCCAGGTGGTTGATGTCGAACGTGAGGCCGGGGTTGAGATCTCCGAGCGGATCGTTCGAGAGCCCGGCCAGGTGCAGAATCGCGTCGAAGCCCGCGACATCGCCGGGCACCAGGTCGCGCACGTCCTTCGCGATGCCCTTCACCGGCTTCGGTTCGTCGCCGAACGTGCACTGCGTGAACAGCCCGCTGTCGAGCCCGACGACTTCGTGCCCGGCCGCGATGAGCTGGGGAGCCATCACGGCGCCAATGTAGCCTTCGTGTCCGGTCAGGAGAATCCGCATGCGCGATCCGTACCCTTCCTGGGTCTTGTGGGGAAGGTGCAGCTCGAGAGGAGTTGTCCGCAGGGCTGAGCCGGGCCTGGACGATTCATGACCCGCAGCACGCGAGCGCGAACTGCGCGCCCTCCGCTGCGACACACATCCCGCACTCCCGGCTGGCGGTTCCTGAATGTGCCGGGCCAGCCCGTAAATTATTAGCACGATCAGGGCCACATCGCCCAATGCCGGGGTCGGGCGCCGCCTGCCACGAGCGCCGGGCCCCAACCGGCTCGCGCGACGGCCTTCCCGCGCGCACCTTTCAGGGCGCCCTGCGAGCCTTGCGTGCGAAACGCGCTGGCAGGGTCCCCGGGCGGACCCCGACCGCGGCAGCTGCGCCTTCGGGCGGCCAGCGGCCCCGCTGCTCCGCCGCGAAGACGGAACGTTCCGTCCCGTCGCCTGCGCCCCGCAGGTCCACGCCTCGCTCATGCGGTGAAATCCCGCGATCGGGGCAATCTCCCCAGTTCCCCGCGGAGCAGGCGGCGGCACTGGCCAGGGCAAGACGCGGACGGGCGGGCGGGCGGGCGCACGGTGGAGACGCGGGCGTGGCCGAGATCGAAGCGACGCACCTTCAGGGAGCCGCGGTCACCCCTGCAGATTTCGACGGTGGGGCATACGTCGCTTGGTATGACGGCCCATTCCTCCCCAGGGCCACACACCTGTTGGGAGATGGAAGGCGCTCACCGGCGTGGTCGCCCGGTGGCGATCACCTTTCGGATCAGCTCGGGGACAGTCAACTCGGCCTTGTGACGGACGGCTTCAGCGGTGCCTACGCGACCTGGAGCGAAGGGCGGCCTCCGACAGGGAGCTTCGGCATGGTGCTGGCTCAGCGCCTCCGGCCCTTGGGCCCAGCGTCTGACGAGCTGGCCGACACATTGGGTACTGGCCCCCCCGCGGTCTCTGACACACTCCGGGTGTCGATCCTCGGGTGCTCACCCAACCCGTCCCATGGCGTGATCTCGGTGACCGTGGCGCTCCCGACGAACGGACCGGCTCGAGTTGAGCTGCTCGATCTTCTGGGCAGGCGAATCGAGACCTTTGACATCGGTGCTCTCGGTCGCGGCCGGCACACGGTTCTACTGGAAGTCGGCAGGACCACCCCCACTGGGATCTACGTCGTTCGCCTCAGCCAAGGTGGCCGCTCAAGCTCGGCCAAGGTCCTGCACGCCAGTTGAGGTTCGTGCGACGTTCGTGCGGCGTCGCTCCAGCACGAGTCGCGCGCTGGATCTCGGGCTCATGGCGACAGGCCCGCGTGACGCCGCTCTTGAGTTGATCGGACACGACGGCACCGGTTACGCCGCCGAGATACTCGAAGGCCCGGACGTGGCTCGCGATCCAGTCGCCGATCTGCTGTGTCTCGCTGGCCTCGACGAACGTGAAGTTGGAGGGGTCCAGATCCTCCGATTGGTAGACGAGCGGGAAAGCACCTCCGCGCAACCGGGCCCGCGCCGCTGATGCGTCACTGTGGGTCAGGGTGTCGGTCACCGTCGCTTTTGACGAGGAACGCCTCTACCACCGCCGCGATCTTCCGGCTCGGTCGACGGCGACCGGCCTCGAGGTCCACGAACGTGCCTTCGTCCAAGCCGAGCCGGTTCGCCAGCTCAGCCTGGGTCAGGCCAGCCCGACGGCGAGCCGCATGAAGGCGGTCCCGCAGGTTGGGCCCCACCGGTTCGGGCTCGCAGCTGATGAACTGGACGATCCCGCCGTAGGGGCCGGGAAGCCGTCAAGTGCACCTACGCTCCCAGAGCCGGATGGTCTCGGACCGGACGCCGAGGGCCTTGGCCACGGTTCGTTGCGTGAGCCCCAGATCGAGCCGCTTGCGGCGGATGCGGTCACCCACAATGTTCAGGCAAGTCGGGTGACCCCTTGGCAGCGAGCGCGGTACCGACGCCTCAAGGTGGAGGCTGGTAAAAGGCAACGCAACGGTGCCCTCGCGTCGGGAAGGCCTGCGCCCCGGCCACTGCCCCGAGCAGCTCTTCCCGCGTGAATGGCTTGTGCACCACGGCGGCGGCGCCGAGTCCTGCGCAACGCTCCCCAACGTCGCCCTCGTCGTGGCCGGAGACCAGCACGGTCGCCACGTCGCAGCCGGCCGCACGCAGCGCCGCCAGCGTGGCGGGGCCGTCGAGTCCCGGCATGGTCACGTCGAGGATGATCCTCACGATCTCGCCGCGGTGTGCCGCCCAGATCGCGAGAGCGTCCCGACCCTCGCCCGCCTCCACCACCTTCCAGCCTTCGCTGCTCAACATGAGCGCGGTCATCGAGCGCACCATCGGATCGTCGTCCACCAGCAGCACGGTCCCGCCCGCACTCCCGGTCGCGTTCACGATCTCGCGAAGCGGCGGCGGGACCGCCGCGACTGGGCGCGACGCCATCGCGGGGAGCAGCACGCGGACCGTGGTGCCCTGCCCTGGCTCCGACTGGATGGCGATCGTCCCGGCGTGTCCGCGCACGATCCCGAGCACGACGGCGAGGCCGAGCCCGCGCCCGGCGAGCCTGGTGGTGAAGAACGGGTCGAAAACCCGCTCGCGCGTGGCCGCGTCCATCCCGCAGCCCTCGTCTGAGACGGAGAGCGCGACGTACTCCCCTTCGGGCAGGCCGAGCCCCACGACGGTGGCGTCGAGATCCGCGCGCGTGCACTGCACGGCATCGATGCCGATCCGGATGCTGCCGCCGCGCTCTCCCAGCGCCTCGGCCGCGTTGCCCACGAGGTTGATCGCGACCTGGCGCAACTGGGAGGCGTCGCCACGCACCCTGACCACACCCGGGGCGATGCGGAACCGCAGCTCGATCGACGTCGGAACGGATGCCCGCAGCAGGTCGACCATCTCGCGCACGAGCACCGGGAGCTCGATCTCGTGGCTCTCGATCGGGCCGCGCCCGGTGTAGGCCAGCATCTGGCGGCACAGGTCGGCCGCGTGCCGCGCCGCGATCTCGACGTGCCCGAGGCGCTCGCCTGCCGCGTCACCTTTCGGCAGGCTCCGCACCACCAGCTCGGTGTTCCCGAGGATGGTGGTGAGCAGGTTGTTGAAGTCGTGCGCCACGCCGCCGGCGAGCACGCCCATGCTCTCCAGCTTGTGCACCTCGCGCATCCTGACGTCGAGCCGGCGCTGCTCCGCCGCCACCCGCTCCCTTTCCACGGTCTCCTGGTGGAGCCGCTCCAGGGCGCGCTGCAGTTCGCAGGTGCGCTCGGCCACGCGCCGTTCGAGGATGTCGTGGGCCTCCTGGAGCTGGACCTCCAGCCTCAGGCGCCCGGTCACGTCGGTGAGCACGATGGTCACGCCGTCGAACTTGCCGGACACGTCCTGCATCTGGCGGATGAGCACCTCGTAGTCGTGGCGCTGGTCGTCGAGGCCAAGCGTGACCGAGGAACGCCGCTGCAGCCGGCCGTCGAGGTGGAAGCTCTTCACCGCATCCGCCAGGCAGGGCGGCAGCGGGTGGCTCGCCGCCGAACCGTAGTAGCTCACCCCCGGCCGCTCACCGCCCAGGAACAGCCGCTCCGCGGCGAAGTTCATGTCGGTCACGCGATCCTCGCCGTCGAGCAGCAGGACCGGCGGCCCCAGGCTCGAGAACAGCGTCAGGTACTTGTTCTTCTCGTTGGCGAGGTCCCGGTTTGCCGCCTGCAGCTCCTCGAAATGGGCCTCGCTGCTCCCGCAGGCCCACTCGGTGGCGTAGCCGAGCTCGACCCGGTCGAACGTGCGGCTGACGAACCGCATCGCCCACTCCTCGTCCTCGGGGGCGAAGCGCGCGTCCGCGATGAGGTCGGTGTAGCTCTGCCGGTAGTATTTCATGAGCCCGAGGAACATCCCCAGCGCGATGCCGCGGGCGCGGTGCCGCTTCGCCTCGAGGATGCCGAACGCGGCGATCGGGTCGTGCGAGAAATCCTCGTCCGGATGCAGCTCGCGCACGTGGTCGGAGGTCTCGAGCGCCTCGATGACCGGCAGCGACAGGCCGGCGATCGATGCGCGCCACGCCTCGGCCAGGGTCGACGTGTAGCGCGTGTAGCCGAAACGCTGGGCATAGCCCAGCACGCGCACCATCAACTCGTCTTCGCTGCGCGCGATCAACTCGCGTAACTGGCCAGCCCGGATACTGAGCGGAGCGCGTGACATGCAGGACCCTCCTCCGAGAGGGCATGCGAACCCTGATCGTCCGTTGGGCGAGTTCATCCTACGTCCGTGCCCAGGCACTCGCCACGGGCATTTCGCAGGGTTCGCGGCGGAAGTTGCCAGACGACTCTCCTTCCGACGTGCCCCCAGGCGTCCACAACGGCAACGGCCCGCTCCGCGGGGAGCCGGCCGTTCGCACGCGCCCGAATCGAGCGGGACCTGTCGCCGTGTCGGGTCCCGCGCCCGGGCTACACCCCTGCGCCCTCGTCCGGCGTCGCGGGTTCTCTTGCCTCCCCCGCCCGCCACGCCGCCAGGATGAACGCCGTCTCGGCCAGCGCGATGATGCCCATGATGCGCACGAGGTTGCCGCTGCCCGCACCATAGGCGTGCATCCCCGAGCCGAGCACGAAGTTCACGCCGAGGTAGGTCATCAGGATCGTCCAGAACGCTGCGATCGCCGTCACGGCAACGCCGAACGGCCTGAGCTGTCCGTCGCTCCGGGCGTGCAGGATGGCCATGTAGGCGAGGAAGGCGACCAGCGACCAGACCTCCTTGGGATCCCAGCCCCAGTAACGGCCCCACGACGACGCGGCCCAGATCGAGCCGGTGATGATGCCGGCGATGAGCAGGATCGAGCCGACCAGCAGGTACCAGTACAGGAGGTTGCTCCACTTCCCGGTCAGCTCCGGGCGCCCGGGCGCGAACAGGCGGGCGCCCAGCACGAGGTGGGCGAGGAAGGTCGCGATCGCGAACGTCGAGTAGCTCACCATGATGATGGGCACGTGGATGGCGAGCCACGGCGTGCCCGACAGTACGGGCGCCATCGGATGGATGAACGGATCCATCGGCAGCCGGTCGAGCAGCAGCATGACGAGCGCCGACATCGCCGAGGCGTTGTAGACGAGCATGCGGTTGCGCACGACCAGGGATACCACGCCGAACAGCCCGACACCCCAGCCGAGGAACAGCATCGATTCGTACATGTTGGAGGCGGGAATGCGTCCCGCGATCTGCCAGCGCATCGCGATGCCCCAGGTCATCACCAGGAAACCCGCGACCGTGCCGGCCGCGGCCACCCGGCGCAGCTTCCAGCGGTCGCGCTCGAGCGTCAGCCCCGCGGCGATGGCGGCGGCCAGCAGGAGGATCCACGCCCAGAACGGCGGGTTGACCGCGTTGTAGCGCAGCTCGCGCTGGATCGCCGCGACGCCCGGGTAGAAGCGCGGCGCGAACGGGCGCCCCCGCTCCTCCAACCGCGTCCAGGTCTCCAGCGCGTTCGGATTGGGAGGCGTGTGCCACGCGGCCGCGCGCTCGGCGGCCGGGATGGCGTGAATCGCGCTGCCGCCCAGGAACGCGTGGAGCATCTCGATGCGCTCGTCGAACTTGAGCAGCGACTTGTCGCCGGGGGCCGGCTTGCGGTCGGCGGCCTGCCGCTCGAGCGCCGGTCCCATGAGCGAGACGAGCGGCTCGCTCGCGAGCAGCGTCCGATAGCTCGCGTGGCTCGTGCCGGCGGGCAGCCCGACCACGGCGGCGATGTGGGCGTCGACCTTCACGATGGGCTCGTTCATCCAGCCCTGCGAATCGATCGTCCAGCCCATCGCCAGCGCCACGGGGTCGATCCCCTGCCACCGGCGCCGGCCGGTGACGGTGAGCACCGCTTCGCGCGCCTGCGTGTCGAACGGCATCTCGCGGCCGTCGCTCTGCACCGGCAGGCGGCGCAGAGTTTCGATCGCGCTCGCCGGCGGCAGCTGCGCGGCCCACGAGACCTGCGGCGCGAACGCGAGCGCCAGTGCGCCGGCCACGATCGCCAGCGCCAGCGCGCCCGGCAGCGCGGCCTTCGCGCGTTCGGCCGCGCGGAACTGCGTGATGCGCGTGACCAGCACCACGAGCATGCCCAGTAGCAACAGGTAGTAGCCGAAGAACACGACCGCCTGCCCCGGATCCCTGGACACCGAGAGGACCGACATCCTGCGGCCGTCGGCCAGGTTGTAGCTCGACTGGAAGAACCGGAACCTGCCGTATCCGTGCGGGTGGTTCATCTCGATGACCGCGTGCTGCTCGCGGCCGGGCCCGTCCAGCACCGTGATCCGGCTGCGGTACGTGGCCGCCCTGTCCGTTCCCGGGTACATGTCCATCTCGAAGGCGTCGAGCCGCACCGCGAACGGCAGCAGCTCCGCCCGCTCGTGACCGCCGGGCAGTTCGCGCAGGAACTGGCGCGAGCTCTCCCCCTCCCACAGCGCCAGCCGGCCGTTGGCGGAGGACGTCGCCGTCACCAGCGCGCCTGCAAGAATCACCAGCATCGATGCATGCGTCACCAGGAAGCCGATGCGCTGGCGGTTGCGCGGCCAGCGCTCCCACAGCGCGGCGACGATGTTGAGCGCGAACAGCCCCTCCAGCGCGAAGAACCACGGTGCGTAGTAGACCGCCCGCGCGGCCTCCGCGCCGCGGAAGGATTCCAGGATCGTGCCCATCGACATGAAGATCGCGATGACGATGAGCAGCACCACGGTGAGCTTGAGCGACGCGAGCGCGCGGACGAATGCTGGAGGCATGGGTGGATCCCCGATGGAGTGGGGCGGACGTCCGCCCGGGAGCACGTCAGCATAACGGTCGGGCTCGATCTACGCATGGTGAAAGAGGAAGTGAAAGAGGAAGAAGAGAAGGTTGCGGCCCGGTTGCGCGGGCGGCCGCGTTCCCCTAGCCTGCAATGCTGATTCGGCCCTGGTCCGGTTCGTCTGAAATCCCCTCCCCAGCCTGCCGAAGACACCCGTGCAGGCGGGACGGGTCCAGACCTCCCGAGCCGGGGGGATGGTGCGGCGCCGGCGCCATCGCCGGCCATGAGCTGGCCCCACCCTCGCGGGGCGCTTCAACCGAGGAGTCTCGAATGGTGCAGGCAGCCGTCATCGGCGGTGGTATCTCAGGCCTGGCGACGGCGCTTTCGTTGTCGGGCCGGGGCTACGGGGTGACGCTGTTCGAAGCCGAGGACGATCTCGGCGGGCTGGGCGCGACGTTCGAGTGGCAGGGCGTCCACCTCGAACGCTTCTACCACTGCCTGCTCCCGGACGATCACGCCCTGCTGCCCCGCGTGCGCGAGCTGGGGCTCGAGAGCGGGATGCTCTGGCGCGAGACGAAGATGGGCTTCATGTACCGCAGCCGCATCTGGCCCATGAACACGCCGCGGGACCTGCTGTCGTTCGGCCCGCTGACCATCCTCGAACGCCTGCGCCTGGGCCTCATGGGACTGCGCGCGCGCTTCGGAGGGCTCGCGCCCGAGCTCGACGCCATCACGGCCGAGCAGTGGGTGCGCGGCATGGTCGGCGACCGCTGTTTCGACATCATGTGGAAGCCGATGCTCTCCGCCAAGATCGGCGACCGCTACGGCGCGCTGCCCGCGCTGTGGCTGTCCAGCCGGATGAACCGCGAGAAGGGCTCGGGCCCGGAGCGCAAGGGCTGCCTGCCCGGCGGCTATCGCTCGCTCGTCGACGCGTTCGCCGCCGAGCTGGCGCGCCGCGGCGTCGTGCTCCGCATGCGCACGCGCGTCGAGGAGATCGTGGAGGATGGCGAACGGCTCGCGCTGCGCACCGCGGAAGGCGACGGCGGCGCGTACGATGTCGTCGTCAGCACGTCCCCGCTCCACCACTTCCAGCGCATGACGCGCACGCTTCGCGTGCCTGAGTCCGTGGCCGGGCTGAAGCTCGACTACCAGGGCGTGATCAGCGGCGTGTTCTTCACCGGGAAGCCGATCTCGGACTACTACTGGATGCCGTGGGTGGACAGCGGCGCCACGTCGCAGGGCGTAATCGAGATGAGCAACCTGGTGCCGCTCGAGCGCGCGCACGGGCTGCACGTGAACTACCTCGTCAACTACGCGCACCGCGACGGCGAGCTGTTCAAGCTCCCGGACGAGGAGATGCTCGCGCGCTACCGCGCCGACCTCGCGTCGCTGTTCCCCGCGGCGGCGGCCAGCGTGCAGGACGCGCGACTGTTCCGCGCACCGTACGTCGAACCCATCTGGACAACGGGCTATTCGAAGGTCCTGCCGCCGAGCAGTATCCTCATGGGGCGGCTCTACCTTGCCTGCACCGCGCAGGTCTACCCGCGCGTGAACTCGTGGAACTCGTGCTGCGCGGTCGTGGACGAGATGCTGCCGCAGCTATTCGAGGAAGTCGCCGCCCGCACGGTGGTAGTAGGAGGCCGTTCGTGATCTGGGTCATCTTTCCCGCGTGGAACGAAGAGAAGGTCATCCGCCCGACGCTGCTCGCGCTGTGGCAGGCGTACCGCGGTCTCGGCGAGAAGTACACGGCGGTGCTCGTGGACGACGGCTCCACCGACCGCACCGCGGCCGAGGCGCAGGCGGCCGTCGCCGACAGCGGCGGCGAGATGCCGCTGCAGGTTCTCAGCCACGCGGTGAACCAGGGCCTGGGAGCGGGACTTCGCACCGGCATCTACTGGGTGCTGGACCACGCGGCCGACGACGACGTCCTGGTCACGCTCGACGCCGACAACACGCACCCGCCGGCGCTGATCCCCGAACTCGTGAAGCGCGTCCGCGACGGCGCCGACCTGTCCATCGCGTCGCGCTACCGCGCCGGCGCAGAGGTGCACGGCGTGCCCGGGCACCGGCGCGCGCTGTCGGACGTGGCGAGCGTGCTGTTCTCCACCATCTACCCGATCCCGGGCGTGAGGGACTACACCTGCTGCTTCCGCGCCTACCGCATCCCGCTGCTGCGCCGCGCACGCGTCGTGTACGGCGACAGGCTCTGCACCGCGCGCGGCTTCGAGGCGGTGATGGACCTGCTGCTTCGGCTGGGGCCGCTGGACATGAAGGTGAGCGAGATGGGCTTCGTGCTCGATTACGGCGATCGCGTGGGCCAGAGCAAGATGAAGGTCGTCAAGACCATCCGCTCGACGCTCTCGCTGCTGCTGCGGCGCCGCTGGGAGCGGATGACGATCTACACGCCGCGGCACGTCGCCGCGCTGGAGGCCGCCGCGAAGGGCGGGTCGAAGTGACGAAGGTCGCGATCATCGTCGGCACGCGGCCCGAGATCATCAAGATGGCACCGCTGGTGCGTGCGTGCGCACAGCGGAACGTGCCGTACCTGCTGCTGCACACGGGGCAGCACTACTCGTACGAGATGGACGGCGTGTTCTTCGAGGAGTTGGGACTTCCGGCGCCGCACACGAACCTCGAGGTCGGCTCGGGCACGCAGGCCTACCAGATCGGCGCGATCGTCACGGGCGTCACGCCCATCTACGAGCGCGAGAAGCCGGACTGGGTGCTGGTCGAGGGCGACACCAACTCCGTGCTCGCCGCGGGGCTCGCCGCGCACAAGCTCGGGCTCGAGGTCGGGCACGTCGAGGCCGGCCTGCGCTCGTACGA
>CAIXRL010000842.1 GCA_903921835.1 Candidatus Eiseniibacteriota bacterium
CGGGCAGCGCTGTGGCAGCGCGAAGGCCAGCGCCGCGCGCGCAAGCGAATGCGCCAGCGCCTGCGCGGGGCGGCCCAGGCGGGCGAGCGCCGCCGGCGCTTCCGCCGTCACCGGGGCCAGCCCACGGCGGCGGCCAGCGGCTCCACCGGCACCTCGCGCCCGAGCCACAGGCTGAGCGAGCGGCGCGCCTGATGCACGAGCAGGCCCAGGCCGTCCACCGCCTGCAGGCGGGCCTCCCGCGCGGCGCGCACCCAGGGGGTCAGTTCCGGGCCGTAGGTGAGGTCGATGGCGAGCGTGCGGTCCGCGAGGGAGACCAGCGGCACCGGCGGCTCATGTCCCGCGAGCGGCGTGCAGTTCACGACCACCGTCGCCTCGCGCAGCGCCACGCCCTCCTCGGGCGATCGCCAGCCGAGAAATCTCGGATCGAGCCCTTCGCCCCACGCGTAGCGCGCACCGGCGGGGTGGCGCGAGCTGACGCGCACGTCGCGGCAGCCCGCCCACTCGAGGGCCAGCGCGAGGCTGCGCGCCGCGCCGCCGGCGCCGAGCAGGAGGACGTGCTGATCCGCGGGCTCGCGCCCCAGTTCGCGCAGCAGGTCGAGGAACCCCGGTCCGTCCGTGGTCTCGCCCCACCAGCCCTCGGGCCCGAACGCGATCGTGTTGACCGATCGCGCTCGCTCGGCGGCGACGCTCGCCTTGTCCACCTGGTCGAGCGCGTGCTCCTTGAGCGGGTGCGTGAGGTTGCAGCCCCGGAAACCCCGCGCCGCGAGGTCGCGCAGCCGCTCCGCCAGTTCCACCGGCGAGGTGCGCAGCGCCAGCGGTTCGCAGGCGACACCCAGCGCTTCGCAACCCGCGCGATGGAGCACGGGCGACAGCGTGTAGGCGAGCGGATCGCCCAGCACCGCGAGGCGGATCGCGTCGTTCATGCCGGCGTCGAGGCCCCCTCGCGTCGCAGCCGCACGATCATGAGTGCTCCGAAGAGCGCCATCACGATGCTCGTCCCCTGGCTCTCGGTGAGCTCGAAGGCGCCGCGCAGGATCATGGCGCCCGGCTCGTAGGCACGCGTCAGGTCGATCCCGACCCGCGCCACCGCGAACGCGACGATGAACGTCCAGAACAGGACTCCCGGGGTGCGGAGCCGGCCGCGCAGCGCCCACAACCCCGCGAACAGGCAGAGCCCCGCGATGGCGTTGTAGAGCTGCGACGGATGCACCGGCGTGTCTCCAAACTCGAGCGAGGCGAACGAACCCGGCGGAAACTTGACGCCCCACGGCAGCGTGGTCGGGCGGCCGTAGCAGCAGCCGTTCAGAAAGCAGCCCACGCGTCCGAACATCGTGCCGAGCGCCAGCGACGGCGTGAGCGCGTCGGCCACGACCCAGTGCGGCATTCCCATGCGCCTCGCCATCGCGAGCCCCGCGAACGCGCCCGCGGCGATGCCGCCGTAGAGAGTGAGGCCGCCCTGCCAGAGCGCGAACACGCTCCCCCATTCGCGGCGGAACTCGCCCAGGTGCTCGATGACGTACAGCGCGCGGGCCCCGCAGATCGACGCGATGAGCGTGACGAGGATGACGTTCACCAGATTGTCCTCGTCCAGGACGAGCCGGCGCGCCTCGCGCAGTCCGAGCCACGTGCCGACGAGAAACGCGATCGCCGTCATCGCGCCATAGGACCGCAGATGAATGGGACCGAGATGGAACAGCTCCGGAATCATCAGTACTCCCGGCGACGGAGCGCCACGTTCTGCAACAGGCCGATCTGGACGCAGTTCACGATGAGGGCGGTGCCACCATAGGACAGAAACGGGAGCGGGATCCCGGTCACGGGCGCCCATCCGACCGTCATGAGCATGTTCACCATGATGGTGAAGAACAACGCCGTGACCACACCGATCGTCATCAGGCCGGCGAACCCGTCCCGGGCCACCGCAGCCAGGCGATACCCCCGCAGGACGACCACGCCGTAGAGTAGCACCACCGTCAACGCCCCGAGGAATCCCAGCTCCTCGCCCACGACCGAGAAGATGAAGTCCGTGTGCCGCATGGGGAGGAACGCGAGGGCCTTCTGTGAGCCCCGCAGGTAGCCCTTGCCCAGCACACCGCCCGAGCCGATCGCGATCTTGGACTGGATGATCTGGTAGCCCGCGCCGTAGGGGTCGCCCTCGGGATTGACGAACGTCTCGATGCGCCGCCTCTGGTAGTCGTGCATGTGGTTCCACAGGTGCGGCAGCTCGTAGGCCACGATGCCGTTGAGCGCCAGCATCGCGAGGAGGACCGAGAGCCTCGGGCGCGCGAACGCCAGCAACGCCACGAAAAGCGCCACGAACCACCACAGCGTGCCGGTGAAGAAGAACAGCGCGACGTTGAACACCGGTGACAGGCCGAGCAGCAGGTTCCCCGCCGGCATGCCCGCCCAGAAGTACATGACGACGAGCATCGCCGGGAACGACAGCGCGGTGCCCAGGTCGGGCTCCTTCGCCACCAGCGCGAAGGGCACGAGCGCGATCGCGAGCGGCGGCAGCCACCAGCGCACCCGGCGCAGGTTGATCTTCGCGTGGTCGAAGTAACGGGCGAGCACGAAGATCGTGGCGATCTTGGCGAGCTCGCTGGGCTGGAACTGGAGCGGCCCGAGTTCGATCCAGCGTTTCGCACCCAGCCTGCTGGCGCCGATCGCGAGCACGGCGACGAGCAGCACGAGCGAGATCGCGTAGAGCGGCCACGCCAGCGAGTCGTAGAGCCGGTAGTGAACGCTGGCCACCAGCCACGCCGCGGCAAACGCGATGCCGCACCAGGCGAGCTGCTTCACCCACAGGCCCTGGTGCGCGCCGGGGATCGACGTGGCGCTGTACACGGTGAGCAGGCCGATGACGACCAGCCCGAGCGTCGAGAGCGCGAGCGGCCAGTCCAGGTAGGGCATGCGGAACCTAGTCAACG
>CAIXRL010000843.1 GCA_903921835.1 Candidatus Eiseniibacteriota bacterium
CCCCGCGCCATCCGGTAATAGTCCCACAGCAGTTTTGTTTCTGATGCATCCCCCGGCAACTGGCGCCCGTTGGGGTCAGTCCACCGCACCATGAGCCGGGTTGTGCCCAGGTAGTCGGCCGGACTGAGCACGCCGCCCACCGCGTACTGCCGCCGTTCGCGGATGAAATCTCCCAGGCCCGCCAGGCTGCGAATGAGGTCTGGCCGGAAATGGCTGCGGGCGGCCACTTCGAAGCGGGCCCGGCCCGCCTTCTTGAACTCCGGCCAGAAACTCGCCGGAATGTCTTTGCTGGGAATGCCGGCGTAAATCTGGTCGCCGCGCCGCGCCACCGTTTCAATGTGCGACCGCCAAACCGCGCCCGCCGGGGCCTGGGCCGTTTGACCAGACTGGGACTTGTTCGTGACCGAAACCGTGATCGGGCTGCCCGCAATGACCCCCGGATCCTCAATCAGCTTGCCCGGCAATGCCATCGCCCCTGCGCTCAACTCTGTCGGCCCAACCTCGCCTGTGACCACCTGCCGCGCCTCGCACGAAACCAGCAGCAGATGCATGCCCTGGAAATCCTCATTCGCTCTTTGCGTCGCGCGCCGGAACTCGCTGCCGGGATCGAACCCCTCCGTCCAACTATCCTGCACCACCAATTTGGTCACGCCCAGCGGCGTGAGCGCCGTCAGCAGCACAACCAGCCCGATCACGCGCCAGCGCCAGCGCACCATCGCCAGCCCCAGTCGGGCAAACCACGAGCCGAACGCCGCGAACGGCTCCGCCCTGCGCCCCGAGCCCCGCCGCAGCCACGCCGGATTGCTCAATCGCAGCAGCGCGGGCACCACTGTGAGCGAGCACATCAGCCCAAACAGCACGCCGACGGCACTGAAGATGCCAAACGCGCGCACCGGTGCCAACGGGGACAGCCCAAACGACAGGAACCCGACCGCCGTGGTCAACGACGTGCTCACCACGGGGCAGACCATCGCCTCGAACGTCTCGCGCACCACCCCGGCCTGGTCCAAGCCCGGTTTCTCACGCAACAAAGCGTAATACCGGCTGAACAGGTAAATGTCATTGGTCACGCCCGTCGCCGTCAGCAGCACCGGCATGACCGCGATCGTGAGGTAGATCGGCACCCCCGTCCACCCCATCAGGCCAAAGACAAACACCAGCGTCGCCACCACCCCCGGCAACGGGATGAGCATCGCCAGGACATTCCGGAACGTGAGCAGGAAGATCAGCATCATCACCACCACGGCGACCGGCACCAGGCCGATGTGCCGCGCGATGAGGAGCCGCAGTTCGTACAGGCTGGCTGGCATCTTCCACCCGGTTGCTTCCGTCTGCGCCCGGGTGCTGGTGCCCAGCAACCGCCGGGGCACGCCCAGGTCTTCCAGGATATGGATGCCCAGCAGCGCCTCCGCCACCGGCGCGCCCGTCACCTGCACCTCCTCCGCCAACGAACCCCGAGCAGCGATGACCTCCCGTATCTTCTGGTAGAGCCGCGTGCGGTCAGCCCCGCCGGGTGTCCCGATCAGAATAGCGGCCGACTTGCCGTCAGTTGAAACGAACGTCCCGGTGTAGAGCTCGATCTTGCGCAGGTCCTCGCGCAACTGGTCCAGTTCG
>CAIXRL010000844.1 GCA_903921835.1 Candidatus Eiseniibacteriota bacterium
GAGGACAGGTTGATTCCTCGCCTGTCGTCCGCGTACTGTGTGCGGGAGGAGGGCGTGAAGCTGCTGCGTCAGCGTTTCCCGACTCAATCCCGTTGCATCAACTTCGTGCCGACCTGGGCGGACACGGACACGTTCTTCCCCGGTGACGAGGGGGATCGCCCCGGCGTCGGGCGGCGTGCCCTGCGCGAGCGCTGCGGCTTCGCCGCCGCGTCGCGGCTCGTCGTCACGGTGGGGCGCATCGACACGCAGAAGAACCCGGGCCTTCTCCTGGATGCGTTCGCCCTGCTGGCGAAGAAACGTGAAGACGTCGTGCTGGGCTTCGTGGGGGACGGTGTGTTGCGGCAGGCCTTGGAGTCGCGTGTCGCCGAACTGGGATTGCAGCGCAGGGTGCACTTCTTCGGCCTGCGCCCCCCCGGCGAGATTGCCGATATCCTGAGGGCCGCGGACGTGTTCGCGCTCTCCTCGGCCTACGAGGGCATGCCGATGGCGCTGCTCGAGGCGCTGGCTTCCGGCCTCCCCGTCGTGACGACAGATGTTGGCGAAGTTCGTAAGGTCGTGTCGGGGAGAACCGGCGCAGTCGTCGAGGAGCACACCCCCGAGCGCTTCAGCGCGGCGCTCGACCACGTGCTGGCGCGAGTGCACGAACTCTCGGGTGCGCCATGCGTGGATTCGATGCAGGACTTCCGTCCGGCAAAGGTACTCGATGCTGTCTATGAGAACTATCGACGCCTCGGCGCGTAGCTGCGCTTCGGGGCGATAGCACTACCGTCAGGGCCGAATGGCCTGCTCTGGCATCTCTTGAGGTTCCTTCATGGTCAAGCTTGCGGTGGTCGGTCTTGGGAAGATGGGCCTGTCCCATCACGCCATAATCAATGCGCATCCTCGCGTCAGCGTCGATGCGGTGTGTGACGGCACGGGTTACCTGCTCGACGTGCTGAACAAGTACACCGGCGTCCGCACATTCACCGACTACGAGACGATGCTGCGCGAGGTGCCCCTGGACGCGGTTCTGATCGCGACGCCCTCGAGCATTCACGCGGACATGGTGCGGATGGCGCTCGGCAAGGGCCTGCACGTCTTCTGCGAGAAGCCGTTCGACATCACCGGCGGCGGCGAGGACCTGGCGGCGCTGGCCCGGGAGAAGGGGCTGGTCAACCAGGTGGGCTACCACTACCGCTTCGTGGGAGCGTTCCAGGAGGTCAAGCGCCTGCTCGACGCCGGAGCCATCGGCGAGGTCTCCCACGTGCTCGCGGAAGCCTACGGCCCGGTCGTGCTCAAGCCGATGGGTTCCAGCTGGCGCACCCTGCGGGCCGAGGGCGGCGGCTGCCTGTACGACTATGCTGCGCACCCCATCAACCTCCTGAACTGGTACTTCGGGTCGCCCGAGGCGGTCGGGGGCACGGTGCTCAACAGCATCTTCTCCAGGGAGACCGACGACGAGGTGTTCAGCACGCTGTTTTTCGGCGACGGCAAGAGCGCCCAGGTCTCGGTGAACTGGAGTGACGAGTCCTACCGCAAGATGAGCACCAAGATCACCATCTGGGGCACCGCCGGCCGGATCTACGCGGACCGGCAGGAATGCCAGATCTACCTCCGCGACGGCGCGAAGCTCCCCCCGGGCTGTCAGACGGGGTGGAACGTGCGCTACACCACGGAGCTGACCGAGCCCGTGTGGTTCTACATGCGGGGCGAGGAATACTCGGCACAGCTGGACTACTTCGTGCGCTGCATCGAGGACAAGCGGACCGACAACGTGAACTCCTTCGAGAACGCCACGGTGACCGACAAGGTGATGGCGATGATGGTCGAGGATGCCGCGAGGGGCCCGGTGCTGCCCTCGGGCGAGAGACTGGCTCCGGCGCCGAAGCGCAGGAAGCGTTTCCTGTTCGGCTGAGCATCCGGTGAGTTGCCCGGACCGGGCATGCCATCGAGTTCTGATTGGAGGGGTTCGCAATGCAACGACTACTGCTGGGTGACAACCAGTTCTTCGGCGTGAACCACATGTCGGAGGAGAAGGCACGGGCCCAGGCCATGCGCTTCCAGGACATCCATGCCGTCATCAACGTGCTCGACACCGCGTACGATGAAGGCATCAAGACCTTCATGTGCACGACCCACGACCGCATCGGCCAGGTCTGCGACCACATGCGGGCGGATCCGGCGCGCTACAAGGACTACGAGTTCTTCCCGTGCATGCCCTACGCGCACAAGTACGCCAACGCCATGACCGACTACGGCATGCTGGGGGCGGTGAAGCGCTTCCTGCCCGAGGAGGGGTTGCTCGACGCGGTGATACGGGGCGGCATGTCCCTGGCCAAGAAGGACGTGGAGGGCATCGTGACCCTCCTGGTGGACGCGGAAATGAAGATGTTCCACGACCTCAACACGCCGGTGATCTTCCTGCAGAACGTGGTCGTGGACCTGCTCCTGGGGCTGAAGTTCAAGGAGGCTTTCCGCATCTTCGCGAACCACGTCAGGGCCCGCTACAACGCGGAGCCCGGCTTCATCACCATGAACCTGCCGATGCTGCTGGGTGCGCTGGACGACGTGGGTATCGAAAACCCCATCGTCTGCTCCAACATCAACAAGATCGGCTTCCGCATGTGCGGAGGGTTCGAGGCCTACGAGCAGGCGCTGAAGGAGCGTAAGTTCCGCGCCATCGCCATGTCGGTCTACGCCTCCGGTGCGATCCCGCCCCAGGAGGCCATCGAGTGGGTGTGCCGGCAGCCGAACATCGAGTCCATCGTGTTCGGGGCATCGAGCCGCGGGAACATCCGGAACACGCGGGAACTGGTGGACCGCTACTGGCCCGTCGCCGGCAAGCCGGCCGCGGTCACGGCCTGACCCGGGATGAGCATCCTCATCACCGGAGGCGCCGGGTTCATCGGCAGCAACTTCGTCCTCGACTGGCTGGGCCAGTCGGATGAACGGGTCGTCAACCTCGACAAGCTGACGTACGCCGGCAACCTGGAGAACCTGGCCAGCCTGCAGGGCGACGCGCGGCACGTGTTCGTGCATGGCGACATCGGTGATTTCACGCTGGTGAGCCGGCTGCTCGCCGAGCACCAGCCGCGGGCGGTGGTCAACTTCGCGGCCGAGTCGCACGTGGACCGGTCGATCCACGGGCCGGGCGAGTTCATCCAGACGAACATCGTGAGCACGTTCCACCTGCTGGAGGCGCTGCGGGCCCATTGGGGTGCCCTGGAGGGCGAGGCCCGGTCGGGATTCCGCCTGCTGCACGTGTCCACCGACGAGGTCTATGGCTCGCTCGGCGCGGGCGAGCCCGCGTTCACGGAGACGCACCGCTACGAGCCCAACAGCCCGTATTCGGCGTCCAAGGCCGCGTCCGACCACCTGGTGCGAGCCTACCATCACACGTACGGCCTGCCGGTCGTGACGACGAACTGCTCGAACAACTACGGACCCTATCACTTCCCCGAGAAGCTGATCCCGTTGATGATCGTCAATGCGCTGGCGGGCAAGCCGCTGCCCGTGTATGGGGATGGCCAGCAGGTTCGCGACTGGTTGTACGTGACGGATCACTGCAGCGCCATCCGCCACGTGCTGGCCGACGGCCGGCCGGGGGAGACCTACAACGTCGGCGGCTGGAACGAAAAGACGAACCTGGAGATCGTGCACACGGTGTGCGCCCTGCTCGACGAGTTGCAGCCGCGCACGGACGGCAGGCCCTACCGCGAGCAGATCGCCTACGTGACCGATCGACCCGGCCACGACCGCCGCTACGCCATCGACGCCCGCAAGCTGGGCCGGGAGCTGGGCTGGAAGCCGGCGGAGACGTTCGAGACCGGCATCCGCAAGACCGTGGCCTGGTATCTCGACCACCGGCCGTGGGTGGCGAACGTGCTGAGCGGCAGCTATCGGGACTGGGTGAAGAAGCAGTACGGGGACTGAAGGACGGGCGTTGGACCGGTGGAGGTGCTCCTCCCGGGTGCCCGGTTTCCGTGCACCGCTGATTCCATCCCCGCCGGCCCGATCGGCTCCGGCACGCCTCAGGAGCCGATGCTGCGCCCGGTCAGGATCATCCAGACCGTGCCGACCAGCACGCCGATGTCCATGCGCAGCGAGCGTTCGCGCACGTAGCGCAGGTCCAGCTCGAGCGTTTCCTCGAATGTCAGGTGGTCGCGGCCGAGCAGCTTGGCCAGCGACGTGATGCCGGGCTTCACGCTCAGGATCATCCGCGCGGACACGCCGTAATAGGGAACCAGTTCGGGAATCTCCGGCCGCGGGCCCACGAGGCTCATCTCACCCCGCACGACGTTGAGCAGGTTGGGCAGCTCGTCCAGGCTGGTGCGGCGGATGAAGCGGCCGACGCGCGTGACGCGCGGGTCCGACGGCGGATGGAAGCGCAGCGTGCGCGCCTGCTCGGCATTGTAGCGGTAATCGTACAGCTCCGGGAAGCGCCGGCGGGCGTCCACGTGCATGCCGCGAAACTTCCAGAAGTGAAACGGCAGGCCGCTGCGCCCGATGCGCACCTGACGGAAGAATGCCGGCCCCGGCGAGTCGAGCCGGATCGCGATCGCGATCACCAGCAGCAGCGGGCTGATGATCGCCAGCCCGAACGCAGCCAGCACGCGGTCGAGCAGGTCCTTGGCGCGCTCGCCGGCGAGCGTGTAGTTGCCGACGCGCTGCCATCCCGTCCCGTCGTCGGCCGTGACGCCGAAGCGCCCCTCGGCGACGTCGTCCAGTGTGCGGTGCAGCTGGTGCATCAGTTCCTCGCATGGGTCATCGCGTTCCAGCGCGCCGCCCGCGGCGGCCTGAGGTCCCCTCAGCCCCCGCTTCATGCGGCCCCCCGAGCCGGCTCGGGCTTCCAACCGCTCACCATCGCCGCGCCGCGGCGGTAGCGATGGACGATCTTGCGCACGGCGCGGACCACGTCGCGCGCGTCCGCCAGCGTCATCGCCGCCGAGAGCGGCAGCGAAAGGGTCGTGTCGCCGATGGCCTCCGCGGCGGGGAAGTCGCCGCGGCGCGTGCCGAGCTTCTTCGCGTACCAGCGGTGCAGGTGCAGCGGAACGAAGTGGATGCCCGAGCCGATGTTCTCGGCCGCCAGCGCAGCCATGAAGCGCGGACGGTCCGCCGACAGCGAGTCCAGCTCGAGCCGCAGCGTGTACAGGTGGCGCGCGTGCCGCGTCTGCGCGTCGTCGTGCAGGCCGGGCGTGCGAACGGTGTCGAGGCCGGCGAACGCCTCGTCGTACGCGCTCCAGATCTCCTGCCGCACGCGCAGGTTCGCCTCGATGCGGGCCAGCTGGTGCAGACCCAGCGAGGCCTGCAGGTCCGTCATGTTGTACTTGTAGCCCGGCTCCAGCGTTTCGTAAGGCAGGAACGCGCCGGGCTCGTAGCGCTTCCACGCGTCCTTGTCGAGTCCGTGCAGGCGCAGCGTGCGCAGGCGGTCGTGCGCCGTCGCGTCGCGCACGGTCAGCATGCCGCCCTCGGCCGTGGTCATGTTCTTGGTCGCGTAGAAACTGAACGCCGTGAACGGGCTGATCGAACCGACCTTCCTGCCCGCGTACCACGCCTCGACGGCGTGCGCCGCGTCCTCGATCACCACCAGGCCATGGCGTTGGGCGATCTCGCCGATCGCGGCCATGTCGCACGGCCAGCCGCACATGTGCACCGGGAGGATGGCCCTCGTGCGCGGCGTCACCGCGCGCGCGATCAGCGAGGGGTCGATGTTCTGCGTGCGCTCGTCCACGTCCACGAACACCGGCGTGGCGCCGACGTGGGCGATGACGTTCGCGGTGGCGCAGAACGTCAGCGGCGTCGTGATCACCTCGTCGCCCTCGCCGACGCCCGCGGCGATCAGCGCCAGGTGCAGCGCGGCCGTGGCCGAGTTGAGCGACAGGGCGTGCGGCGCGCGCGTATAGGCCGCGAAGTCCTGCTCGAAGCGCAGGCACTTGGGTCCGAACCCGATCCAGCCCGAGCGCAGCGTGTCCACCACCTCGGCGATCTCCTCCTCGCCGATGCGGGGCGCACCGAAGACCATGAACTGGGAACGCACGGGGCGTCCGCCTTCACAAGCGAGCCGACTCATCGAAGGGATCCCTCTCCCGATGACCCGGGCGCGCCCATTCCGCACGGGGCGGAAACGGCGTGGCCGGACGTTGAACATCCATGGCGATGCGGCCGCCAGTCGGGTGCTGCGATGGCACCCGCCGGGGGGGCGGGCACCTGCCGCTGAGGGGTTTGCGGCGGTGGTTACTGAATCGGCCGGGCGGGCTTCAGGGTGTAGGAGAATTTCGCGTCCGGTCCCGGGAACTTGCTTGAGGACGGTGTCATGCGGCGCGTTGCGAGGTTCCGGACGGGGCATCGTCGGCCGCCGGAATGGGTCCGCCGCCGCCGCACCCGTGCACGATCGCTTCCAGGCGCTCGGCGCGGGAGACCAGCGTGAACTCCGCGAGCACGCGTGCACGCGCCGCCGCTCCGGCCGCTGGCCCGAGGGCGATCGCGGCGCGGACTGCCCGCGCGAGCGCCTCAGGGTCCTGGGACGCCGCCACCACGCCGGTGCCGCCGGCCACCCACGGCAGGGCCCCCGCGGCCGTGACGACCGGTGTCGCGCCGCAGAGCATGCCCTCGGCGAGCGAGAGCCCGAACGATTCGTGCTGCGAGGCCTGGACGACGACCGCGGCTTTTGCGAGCAGCGTCACCTTGTCGGCGTGGGAGAGCGCGCCCGTGAACGTGACGTTCGGCGGGGCGATCGCGCGCAGGTGCTCGATTGCCTCGTCCATCCACGCCCCGACCAGCACGAACTCCAGGTCCGGCAGCCGGCCGGCCGCGCGGACGAACGGCTCGTGGCCCTTGCGGTCGAGGTTGCTGCGGTTGACGCCCCCGACGGTGACGACGAGCCTGGCGTCGCGCTCGGGCGCACACGCGTACCGGGCCGGGTCGAGGCCGAGGGGCGCCAGCGTGATGCGTGGCCCCGTGACGCCCATCGCCCGCAACTCCCCGACGGCGAACTCGGACAGCGGATTGAGCCGCGTCGCGAGGGCGATGACGGCGCGCGCGACGAGCCTGCGAATCCCGCCGCGCTGGTGGCCGTAGCCGATCGCGGGCATGCAGGCGGTGTCGTAGCCGCCGACGCAGACGACGAACGGCCTGCCCTGCAGCCGCGCGAACATCCCCGGCAGCAGCGCGTGCCAGCTCGCGAACCACGTCCACACCAGGTCGGCGTCCGCCACCTTCCGCCACGTGACGAACGGATTCGGCCAGCGGCCCGGGCAGCCCGTGACGTCGAGCTCGTGTCGCGCGCGGAGCAGCTTGATGTCGATGTCGATGTACTCGGACATCTCACGATAGAAGTAGGCGATGCGCGCCATGTTCGTACCCCTGCCTACGCCGCCGCGGCGCGCAGGCCGAGCGCGTGCCGCAGGATGAACGTGAGTCGCGCTTCGTAGCTGTACGCGTCGTCGATGCAGCGCCGCCGCCCGGCCTCGGCGATTCGGGCCCGCTCGTCCTCGTGCGCGAGGTAGTGGCGGCACTTCTCCAGCAGCTCGCGATCGTCCGAGAAGAACACCGCCTCGACGTCCTCGCGGAACAGCCGTCGGTGCTCGGCCGTGCGCTCGGCGAGCAGGAAGCCGCCGCAGGCCGGGATCTCGATGCTCCGCGTGGTCTGCAGGTCGCGATTCACGCGCCGGAGGAATCCCAGGTTGATGCGGAATGCCGACAGGGCGCGCGCGTAGTCGTCGTCCCACAGCGGCCGCCCCTCGACGCGCAGGCCTGGCGCGGCCTTCCAGCGCGGCCACGGGCCCCAGACGCGCACGGCGACGCCGTTGCGCGCGAGGTGCCGTATCGAGCGCTCGCGCGCGCCCTCCGGCCAGCCCACGAAGCCGACGTCGCCGCCGAAGCGCTCGCGGAGTTCCGGCGTCACGACGTGTGGACGGTGGACGGCGGCGCTGTACGCCATGTCCACGAACAGCACGCTGCGCGCGCCCGCGGCCTCCAGCTCGGGCACGTTGAACGACTTCGTGGTCGCGAACAGATCGTACAGCGGCACGCACCCGCGCCACGCCGGCGTCTGGTTGTGCGGGTTGAACATGTCGTCGCCGGAGTAGTTGACGAAGCGGGCCAGCGGCCAGCGCATGCGGAGCGCCCGCAGCGTTCCGGGCTCCACGGTGAGGCCCTTGTCCACCCAGACGACGTCCGGCGCGGGCGATGCCGGCCGCGCGAGCAGTCGCGCGTTGAGGTCCGAATCGTCGCGGTCGCCGAACAGCCGGCGGCGCACCCGCCAGGTGAAGGCGCGCTGGCGCGTCGCGAGATCCCCCGGGAGCTGGTCCACGCCGGTGACGCGGTGCCCGAGCTGCGCCAGCGCCTCGCGGCGCTGCAGGCAGGTCGAGCCGGCATTGAGCGGCCCGACGTACAGGATGCCGAGCGGCCCGCTCACGCGCGCACCCCGCCCGGCCCCGGGCTCCGTGTCCGTGCCGCGAGCAGACCGATCGCCAGCAGCGCGGGCAGCAGCTCGGTGAGCAGCGTCTCGAACTGCGAGGCGATGCAGCCCTCCACGAGGTGAATGCCGACGATGAAAGTGTAGCCGTACAGGAGGATCCCGCCGGGCCCCGCCGTGGTCAGCACGCGGCCGGTTCGCATCGCGGTGCCGAGCAGCCAGCTGCCCACGAGCACGCCGGCGACGTGGAAGTTCAGGAACAGCTCGCCCGGAAGCGACGTCGAGACATAGGTCATGGCGCCCCAGCGCACGTCCGGCATGTACAGCGCCGGGAACTCCAGCCCAAAGCTGTCCGGTTTACCGGGCCAGATCGCGCGCGGGATCCAGAAGGTGCCCAGGTCGGCCAGGGTCGAGCCCCAGCGGAACGGCAGCGTCACCCCGGTGTGCTGGAGAATCAGCATGAAGCTGTCGGTGCCGTACGCGCGGTTGAAGACGTGCATCAGCGGCGCGGCGTCGTTCTGCAGGTAGGCGCCGAACGCCCACATCTGGGTCAGGCCCAGCGCACGATAGGCGTAGAAGAAGGGGAAGAGGGCGGAGAAGACCGCGAACGCCGTGACCACGTGCCAGAACGGGACGCGCCGCACGATGATGTTGCGGTACAGCCACGGCGCGAACAGCGTGCGCAGGAGGAGGAACTTGGAGCCGCTGACCAGGTAGATGGGCCCGCACAACCCCAGTCCCAGAACGAGGTAGTGCGTGAGGAAGCGACGATCGTTGCGCAGCAGCAGCCGCAGGATGTGCACGTGGAAGCCCACGACGGCGAACTCGGTGAGCGCGATCTGCCACCAGTGCCCGAGCGCCTCGTCGGTCCCCGCGGCCATGGGATTCGATGCCGCCTTCATGAACCCGCCCAGGCTGTGGACGCGCATGACCGCGCCGGCGATGCCGAGCAGCACCAGCGCGACGGCGACGCGCGTGACCCGCGAGGACCTCCACGGGGCCGCGACCGAGGGCAGGCGGCGCACCAGTGCGCGGGCCCAGTGCGGCGCCACGTTCGAGGCATAGCCCTCCTGCAGGGCAAAGAGCCCCAGCCCGGAGTAGAGCTGGCTCCAGCCCACGAGCTCGCGGAAGTGCGCGGTGCCCTTGTCGCCGAACTCGTCGAGGTACGGACTGTCCACCCACGACAACAGGCCGATGCCGCGCACGAGCAGGGACAGGCCGTAGTAGAGCGTGAACAGGAGGACCGCGTCTCCGGCGTCGAGTCCCCTGCGGTACACGAACGAGCGCACGCAGAGCGCGGCGAATCCGAGCGTCGTCCACCACACGAACGCGTCCACGGACAGCTCGCGCAGCACGAGCGCGACGCCCGAGCCGAGGGCGACGACGAGCCAGGCGAGCGGCGGCGTCCAGACGCGGGTTCCCGCCGGCGCGGCGGGGAGCGCGAGCGTGCTCATGCCGCCTCGGCGTGAGGCGCGGCGTCGTCCGCCGGCGCCGGGTCGGGTTCGCGCGCGAGCAGCGCGGCCAGGAACCCGCCGCCGTACGCGGCGTGCATGACGGGAATCGCCAGCGGCAGCAACCAGGCCGCCGGGTCGCGTTTCGCGGCCAGCGTGGCCGAAGTCGCGAGCGCAAGGAACGCGGCGTAGGTCGCGGGCAGCACCGCGGCGCTCGCCCACGCGCCCGTGACGGCAGCGAGCGCGGTTCCGCCGGCGAGTCCCAGCAACAGGCCGGCCGGCGCCAGGTGGCGCGGGGAGGACGGCCAGCCGCCGCGGCGGCGAATCACGCGCACCTTCCAGAAGCCGTAGCCGAGGTACTGGCGCCACAGCCCCGCGAGCGTGGCGCGGCTCCAGTACTCCACCTCCTGGCCGGGCATCAGCCGGATGCGGCCGCCGGCGCGGTGCAGGCGATCGCTCAGTTCGTCGTCCTGATTGCGCACCAGCGTCTCGTCGAACGGTCCGATCGCGGCGAACACCTCGCGACGCCAGACGCCGAAGGGCACGTGATCCACCTCGCGCGCGTCGCGCGCCCAGCGGAAACTCGCCCCGCCCACTCCGAAACGCGAACTCATCGCCAGCGCGATGGCGCGCGCCATCGCGGTCTCGCCGGTCGCCCGCACGGGGCCGCCGGCGCACTCCGCGTCGCCCAGGCGGAGCACGGCGACACCCTCGCGGACGTAGCCCGCGGGCACGCGGCAGTGTCCGTCCACGCGCACGATGACGTCCCCGCGCGCCGCCGCGAGCGCGAGGTTGAGACCTGGTGCGACGTGGCGCGCGGGGTTGTCCAGGCGCCGCACGCGCGGGTCGCGCGCGGCGATGCGATCCACCTGCCCCGCGGTGTCGTCGTCCGAATCGCCGTCGGCCACGACGATCTCGAGCCGCTCGCGCGGCCAGTCCTGCGCGCGCACCGCGTCCAGTGCCCGCGCGACGTGCGCGCTCTCGTTGCGCACGGCCATCACCACCGTGACGAGCGGGTGCTCGGCCAGCGGGGGCAGCGCGGCGATCCGCTCGCGCAGGGTCGGGCTGTTCACGCGCCCCCGCTGGCGGGGTCGCGGGGCGTCCAGCGCAGCGCGCCGCCGGCGATCGCCGCCAGCACGTACGCGACCGCCGCGATCACGAGTGACGGGAGCGCGGGCGCTCCCAGGGTCCGCGCACCGATCCAGCCCAGCGCGAGAAGCGCGTTGAGCGCGATCGGCAGGCGTGCGCGCAGGGCCATCGCGCCCCACGGCAGCAGGCCGCGGCAGATGATCGCGTAGCCGGCCACCGAGACGACGTAGGCGGCGAAGAGCGCCGCCGCCACGCCTGCGGGGCCGTGCGCAGGCACCCACGCGACGCCGAGCGTCACGAGCACGGCGAGCGCGATCGCGTTGACGCGTGCGCGCGCGACTTCGCGGCCCGTCGCGAGGCTGGTCTGTTCGAACAGCGCGCTGGCGGCGATCAGCGGCAGCACCACGGCCGCGATGCGCAGGGCGCCGGCGCCGCCCGCATAGCGCGCACCGAAGGCCAGCGTCAGGAGCTCGCGGGGCCAGAGCGCGAAGGCGAGCGCCGCGGGCAGGCCGAGCAGCAGCACGACGCCGCCCATCGAGGCCAGTGCCTCGCGGAAATCGCGCGCGCCGGGCTTCGAGCGCACGAGCACCGGCATCAGCGGCCACCACAGCACCGCGAAGACGTTCACGACCACGAGCAGGAAGCGGTAGCCGGCGCCGAACAGTCCCGCATCGGTGGGGGTCGCGAGGATGCCCACGATCAGCATCGGCGCCTGCACGCAGCCCATGCCGGCGATCGAGCCCAGCGAGAACACCGCCGAACGCCGCGCGTGCGCGCCCACGCCGGACGTCTCTCCGCGCCACGTGAACGCGTGCGCCGGGAGCAGACGCGCCAGCGTGACCACGGCCGAGACCGCGAACGAGGCGCCCCAGAGCCCCGCGGCGACGCCCGCCCCGGGATGGCGCGGCAGCCACAGCAGCGTGCCGGCGACCAGGGCCAGCCCGCCCGCGACGTTCGCCATGGCCAGTCCGCGGAAGTCCTCGCGGGCGCGCAGCGCCCAGTCCGGGAACGCGGCGTACGCCAGGAAGAAGACGGCGGCGCCCAGCAGTGCGCCGCGCATGTCGGACGGCATCGGGGCGAAGCGGGCGGCCAGCACGAAGATCGTGGTGAGCGCGGCGGCGGCCGCGAGACGCATGAGCAGGATGCGGCCCTTGAGGCGCCGCGCCGAGCCGGGATCGTGCACCCGCACACGCGCGACCTCGCGCGTGGCGTAACCGGAGTTGGCGACCGCGTCACCGGCGAGCCAGGCGTACTGAGCGAGCGCGAGCGCGAACGAGAAGCGCCCGAACGCGGACACGGGCAGCGCACGAGCGCACGCGAACGCGAGCCAGAGCGAAGCGCCGCGGGCCGTGAGCTCCGAGGCGGCATTCCACGCGAGGTTGCCCGCGAGGCGGCGGGCCCATGGCTCATGCGCGTCGGCGGCGGAGGGATGGGGCGAGCCGGTGGCATCGGCGGACGCGCCCGGGACCAGGTGCACTCCGGGGGCCGATGCCTCCGGGATGCTCTCGTCCTCCCGCGCGGCGGCCGCGTTCGCGCCCGTCACGCTCACGCAGCCTCCGCCCGCTCCACCGGGACCTTGAATGCGCGCCTCGGCCACGCGAACGCGATGCCCAGGACCAGCCCGAGCAGCAGGCCCGCGGCCGCCATCGGGGCGCGTCGGGGTGACGAGCGGAACGCGGGCGGTTGCGAGGCGTCGAGTACGTTGAGCACGGGCACGTCGCGGTTCTCGTCCACGCGCGCCATCTCGTACTCGCGCAGGAGGGCGATCGTGACCTCCTCGCGCGCGCGCAGGTCGCGCACGAAGCGCGCCTGCTGCAGGCTGAGTCGGGGCGAATCCTCGACGTGACGATTGACCTCCCGGAAGCTCTCCAGTGCCGCCTCGGCGCGCGCGAGTTCGGTGCGCGACGATTCCAGCCGCGTCTCGATGAAGCGGCGGTTGGCGCCGGCCTGGGTCATGAGCGCGTGCATGACCAGGTCCTGCAGGGCCGTGGCCGCGGCGTTCGCCACCGCCGACGCCAGCACGGGGTCGCGATCGCTCACCGACAGTCGGAGCAGGTTGGTGCGCCGGTCCAGCGAGATGTCGAGCCGTTTGCGAAGCTCGCGCACCGCCAGGTCGAGGCGTTGCGGCGAGGGCTTGCCGTGCTCGAGGTATTCCTCCAGCCGCACCGTGCCGCCGCGCCGGGAGGGGAAGTGCGATGCCAGCAGACCCTCGATCAGCCGCCGGCTCCGCAGGATGTCGGGGTAGGTGAGCGCGTTGCTCGCGCCGCCGCCGGCGCCGATGCCCATGAGCTGCGCGGAGAGCCCGAGCTGGTCGAGCGTCGAACTCCCGCTCTGCTTCGGCGCCTCGAGCAGCGAGATGTCCGCCACGTAGACCGGCGGCAGCACGAACGAGACGAGCAGCAGCAGCACCGCGCCGCCGACGCTCCAGGCGGCGATCGGGAGGCGGCGCTCCCAGAGCGCGCCCGCCATGTCGCGCAGCCCGGGGCCGTTCTCGGCGGGCGAGTCCTCCATGAAGCCGGGGCGCTGCGGCGGCACGGCGGGAAGCAGGGTCGGATTCATTTTCCGCTCTGGTGCACGAGGTACATGGTGGTCGCCATGCTGGCGAGAACGCTCATCAGTGTGGCGAAGTCCTTGAAGTGGTCGCGCGGTTCGTCCAGTTGCCGCGCCGGCACCAGGACACGGCTGCCGGGTTCGGGCTGTCCGTGGCGGCGTACGCTGCCATTGGGCGCGATCACGACGACGTTGTGCCGGTCGGCGTCCTGCCGGTAGCCGCTCGCCTGGGTGACGTAGAAGCCCACTCCCGCGCCCTGCTGCCACAGCGCGGTCACCGGCGTCAGCACCGCTCCCACGATCTGCACCGTGGGCGTGAATCTCGGTACGCGGAGCACGTCGCCGGACTGCACCGCAAGGTTGTACGGGTCATCCGACCTGCGCAGCGCCCGCGGCAGGTCCACCGCCAGCGCCGCATGGCCCTGGCGCGTGAACGTGGCGCCGCGCGGGTAGGCAAGCGTGGTGAGCCCGCCGGCGCGACGCACGAGATCGCTGACGCGTTCGTCGCGGCGCATGATCGCGTAGGCGCCGGGAAAGCGGACCTCGCCCTCCACCGTCACGAACGTCGGCTCGGAGTAGGTCGGGTCCCGCCGGATGAACACGGCATCGTGCGGTTGCAGGCGCAGCGAGGCGGCCGCCGGCGCCTGCGCGAGGTCGCGCTCCAGCGCCACCTGCAGCGTCTCGGCCAGCGCTGTCGTGCCGGCCAGAGCCGTGCCCGTGGTCACGCGCGCGACCTCCGCCCGCTGGGGATCGGCGTCGTCCGTGAAGCCGCCGGCCTTCATGAGCAGATCCGCGAGCGTCATGCCGTCGAGCAGTTCGTACGTTCCGGGCTCGCGCACGTTGCCGTGCACGGTGACACTCTGGCGTTCCTTGAGATCCCAGACGGAGCGCACGGTCACGACGTCCTGCGTGTGCAGCGGCAGGTTGTCGGTCTCCGCGCCACGCAGCGCCGCGGAGGGCACGAACCGCAGCGCCAGCCGGCTGCTGTCGGCCAGGGTGCGGGTGAGCAGCGCGTTGTCGCCGTAGGCATCGCTGGTCAGGCCGCCCGCCATCGCGATGAGGTCCGCGGCGCGCATTCCCGGACGGTACTCGTAGCGCCCGGGACGCGCGACACCGTGTCCGCTGATCTCGACCACGTTGGCGCGCCGCTCCGACAGCGCGAACAGCGTGAGCACGTCGTCGTCGTTCACGGCCACGTCGCGGCTCGAATCGGCGAGCACGTCCTGCAGCCGCACGTCCACGGCCACGCGGCCCTGGCCGGGAAGGCTGTCCCGCCACGCCGGGGGCGTGACGCGGTCGATCTGGGCGTGCAGTAGCTCCGCTTCCGAAAGCGGGCCACCCGCGAGCTTCACGAGCGCGGCGAGCTGTTCGCCCTCGCGGAGCTCGTACAGGGCGGGCCGGCGGACGGGGCCGCGGACCTCGGCGCGTCGCAAAGCCGCGGGCACGAACACCACGTCACCGTTCTGCAATCGCGCGACACGGGTGGCGTCCCCGCCCAGGATCACGTCGTACAGGTCGACGCTCGCGGCCACGTGTCCGCCGCGCATGATGCGCACGTCGCGCAGCGAGCCGTCGCGCGACGGGCCTCCCGCCGCGTAGAGCGCGTTCAGCACACGCGAGACCGAGCTGAGCGTGTAGCAGCCGGGGCGGACCACCTGGCCGAGAAGGAAGACCTGGATGGTGCGCAGGCGGCCCAGCGAAAGGCCCAGGTAGGTCGTCGAATGCTGGCCCGCCGGACGCAGCCCGGAGTAGGCGTGCGCGAGCGCGCCGCGAATGCGGGCGCGGGCTTCCTCCAGCGTGAGGCTTTGCACGCTCACCTGGCCCACGTCGGGTACCGTGACGAGGCCCTCGCGGCTCACCGGCAGCGTGAGCGAGAGCTGGTCGTCGCCCCACAGCGTCAGCGCCAGCTCGTCGCCTGGGCCGAGCGGGTACTCGGCGTCCACGGGTCCGTAGCTCAGCGGCTCGAACGTGGTCGGGGACCAGCGGAAGATTTCGAAGCCGAACGGCTCGGGCTTGCGCGAAGCGTGCGTCGCGATGCTGTCCGGCTTCGCGCGCCCGTCGGGCGCCGGCGCG
The DNA here is from genome assembly GCA_903921835.1 of Candidatus Eiseniibacteriota bacterium. Taxonomy (GTDB): domain Bacteria; phylum Eisenbacteria; class RBG-16-71-46; order RBG-16-71-46; family RBG-16-71-46; genus CAIXRL01. Next base: position 15,559 of record CAIXRL010000844.1, read on the forward strand.
GTCGCCGCTTCGGGCGTGCGCGGCGCTTCGGGCGCGGGCTCGACAGCGCGGTGCGCGGGACGCGTGAGCGCCTCGATCGCGGCGTCGATTTCCCCGGATGACTGCCCCGCGTCCTTCAGCTTCTGGCGCAGTTCGTCCGGGTTGGTTGCGCTCGCGCCGCTGCCGGCGAGGAGGGTCTTCACCTGCGACACGGTCTCGCCGCTGGGCGCGGTGGTGTCGTAGGCGCGTGCGGGGACGGAGAGCAGCATGATCGCGAGCAGCGTGCCCGCGAGCGTCGTGAAGCGTCGGCTCGTGCGCGTCAAGGCGAACCCCTCGGAGACCGCCGCATCCTGCGGCCGGTTGTTGGAATCCACGCGGAGGAGTGTCCGCGCGGCGCTCACGCCATGCGGCGCGTGAGCCTTCTGTCCACCGACCTCACCACGATTGCCGGTCCTTCGCGGGGCGGCGGCGCCTCGTCCGAGGGGGCGGTGGCGGCGCCGGTACCCGTGCCAGGCGTGAGATCGAAATGCGTTCTGCAACCTCGCCAACGGAGGCGTCGCCACGGGGCCTGCGCGCTATGCGGCAAGAGACCGTGGACACATCTCCGCCACGACGATATGGCTATCGGCAATGGCGATGCCGGGCTTGAGTGCAAAATGCGCGATGGCCGGCGCAGGTGGGCGAAAGGGCCTGCAGGCGCGGCTCATCGCCCGCCCTGCAGATCGCCGCTTCACACGGCGCGGCGGCGCCCGGACGAGCGCCGGCCTGCGGCGGAGCCCCCGGCGGGTTGCGGCCGGACCTGCCCTGCCGCGCTTCGCGAAGCGCCGTCCCCGGGAGGGCCGGCCCGCCGTGCCCGCCGAGGCGAAGACCACCGTGCCGGCGACGGGCGACCGGGTGGCCCGGGTTCCGGTCGCACCCTCGAGTTGCGCCCTCGAGTTGCCGCGCCGGGCGCTGTGGTATAGCTATGGTACGGAGAAGACCCGCCCCGGCCGAAACCTCCCCAGTTGGGCCCTTCCCCCCCTCGGGGGAACTGGTCCTGGCTGCGATGGGTGGACGATC
>CAIXRL010000845.1 GCA_903921835.1 Candidatus Eiseniibacteriota bacterium
GGTTCTGCCCGCCGATGCTGGTGAACCAGCCGCCCGCGTACACAGTTCCGCCGTTCACAGCGAGGGTCCACACGGCGGGTGGGTAGGCGAAGAAGGGGGAGCCAATGCCAACGGTGGGATTCCAGGCGCTCGCCAGCCCCGTGCCGGCATCCAGCGCCGCGATGCAGTTGCGGTTCTGCCCGCCGATGCTGGTGAAGTAGCCGCCCGCGTACACCGTCGTGCCGCTCACCGCGAGGGTCCGCACGAGGTTGTTCGCCCCGGGATTCCAGGGGGTCGCCAGTCCCGTGCCGGCATCCAGCGCCGCGATGTAGTTGCGGCTCTGCCCGCCGATGCTGGTGAAGTAGCCGCCCGCATACACCGTCGTGCCGCTCACGGCGAGGGAGTACACGCCGGGGTAGGTGCCGCCAGCGGACGGATTCCAGGGAGTCGCCAGTCCCGTGCTGGCATCCAGCGCCGCGATACAACTGCGGCTCTGCCCGCCGATGCTGGCGAAGTCGCCGCCCGCGTACACCATCATGCCGCTCACCGCGAGGGAGGACACGGTGCTGTCCGCCCCCGGGTTCCAGGCGTCCAGCGTCATATCCGCGCGAATGTGAGCGAGGTTCCCGCGAGCCACTCCGGCGACGGCCGTGAACGCTCCCCCGATGTACCACCCGCCGGCTCCGTCCGAAGCGGAGCAATCGACCTCGCCCACGACCCTCGGCCAGTTCGCAACCGGCGCGCCCGAACCCGCGTCGATTCCAATGAAGGAGCCGGTGTTCGGGCCAACCCGGGTAAAGGTCCCGCCAATGTAGATCGTGCTGCCCGACGTGGCGATGGCGTCCACCTCGCCGTCCGTGACCCACATGTTGGGATCGACCTGTGAACCGTACGCGATGCCTGCCACATGCGCGGGCTGTGAGCCTCGGAGGTCCGCCGCCGAAAAGTTGGGCGCGAAGGTCGTGCCCGCGCGAGCCAGGCGCAGCGCGCGATCGCGCTGCCACGGGGCGCCTCGCGCGTCGTCGGCAGCCTGCGCCAGTTGCGCGCGCGCCTCGGGCGCCAGCTCCATCGGGCCGGGAGCCGTCGTCTGTCCGAGGGCTGCATTCGGTGCTGCAAGCAGGAGCGCCAGGAGCGGGAGCACTCCGGCAAGGGAGCGGAACAAGCGCTGCGGCTTCATGGGCGGCCTCTCGAGGTTTGAGCGTGGGCGGCGGGAGCGCGTCGAATATGAACCGTGCGCTTGTCAGCGCGTCCGTATGCGGCCGTGCGTCCGTTGCCCTGGGAGCCTACTCCCCTCGCCGAAGGTCAGCTAGACCGGTGTATTCATGAACCGCGAGCCGAGAGCGCGAGATGTGCGTCAGCCGCAAGAAGATCGGCCGGCCGGACCCACCTTCGGTGGGTACCCCGGAACCGTGGTGTCAACACGAGGAGGAGAGCGGCCGGTCGAGCTTCGCAGCGGATGACGTGCAGATCGCGCTCGTAGGCCGCGGGCTCAGTAGAGTCGAGATGTGGCGCAGTGACGTA
>CAIXRL010000846.1 GCA_903921835.1 Candidatus Eiseniibacteriota bacterium
CTGCGGCCTGCGTGCGCGATCCACGCGCCGTCCGCTGCGAAGCTCGACCGGCCGCTGTCCTCATCGTGTCTACGACACCGTTCCGGGGTACCCACCGAAGGTGGGTCCGGCCGGCAGATCTTGCTGCCGCTGACGCACATCTCGCACTCCCGGCTGGCGGTTCACGAATGGTCCGGGCTCAGTCCGGCGAAAGTCCGCCGAGCTGGCCGCATGCCGCCCAGATCTCGCCGCCCATCGTGCTGCGCACCGTGACCGAGGGCGCGTGCGGTTGAAGCCGCGCCACGAACGCCTCGATCGCCTCGGCACTCGGGCGCTGCCACGCCAGCCCGGGCACCGGATTGTACGGAATGATGTTCACCTTACTCGGCAACGCCCGCGCGAAACGCGCGAGCCGGTCCGCGTCCTCGGGGCTGTCGTTCACGCCGCCGAGCAACGTGTACTCCAGCGTGACGCGCCGGCCGACCGTCTCGCCGTACTCGCGCGCCGCGTCGAGCAGTTCGGCGAGCGGCCAGCGCTTGTTCACCGGCATGAGCTGGCTGCGCAGCTCGTCGGTCGTCGCGTGCAGCGACACGGCGAGGCCGACCTGGAGTCCCATTGCCCCCAGCTCGCCGATCTGCGGGACGAGCCCCGACGTGCTCACGGTGATACGCCGCGCGCCAATGTTGAGCCCGCGCTCGTCGTGCAGGATGCGGATGGCCTCGCTCACCGCGGACAGGTTGGCCAGCGGTTCGCCCATGCCCATGAAGACGATGTTGAAGCGATCGTCCTCCCAGCCGAGCGCATCGCCCATGGTCACGACCTGCGCCACGATCTCGTCCGCGCGCAGGTTGCGCTGCAGTCCCATCAGGCCCGTGGCGCAGAACCGGCACATGAGGGCGCAGCCGACCTGGCTCGAGACACAGAGCGTCGTCCGCTTCACGGTGCTCATCGAGACGCTCTCGATGCGTGCGCCGTCGGCCAGCTCGAGCACGAACTTGTGCGTCGTGCCGTCCGCGCTGCGGTGAACCGACGTGGCCGGGAGCTTCAGGTCGCACACCGCACCCAGTCCGCCACGCAGCGCCGCCGGCAGGTTGAACATGTTTTGCGGGCTGCGCTCGCGCTTGCGATAGATCCAGGTGAACAGCTGATCGGCGCGGTATCCGGGCACACCCAGTTCCGCCAGGCGTTCGGAGAGCCGCGGGCGGCTCAAACCGTAGAAACTGGGGACAGGCGCGGCCGGGATGGGACCGGGAGCGTGGCTCATGAGCACTCGCGAGAGGGTGGAACGCCACACTGGCGTCCGGTTCCGGAGGGCCCACATCGATTCAGCCGAGGGATCGTGGGCTCAGGCAAGGCGCGACGACGAAGTCGTATTGAGAGATACGTCAGTATTGGGAGATACGACAAAGCAGGAGCAGCGCAGCCCGGGGCCACGATCCCCGGCCAGGATGCGGGACGTCCGGGACACGACACTAGCCCGGACGATTCATGAAACGCCAGCCGAGAGTGCGAGATGTGCGTCAGACGCAAGAGGATCGGCCGGCCGCGCCGCAGCCGTGATGTCCACACGATCAGGACAGCGGCCGGTCGAGTCTCGCAGCGGGCGGCGAGCAGATCGCGCTCGCAGGCGGCGGGCTCATGAATCGTCCGGGCGGGCCCGGACGATTCATGAAACGCCAGCCGAGAGTGCGAGATGGGGCGCGGCAACAAGGCGCGCGAGCTGCCCGCAGGCGCGTCCGAGGACGCGATGAGGCGCACCCCGGTGGCGCAAAGCAGTGGCCGTGCTCCAACTCGTGCTCGCAGGCTGCAAGCCGGGGAACGGTCCGGCCTGGCCTGGGGCGGGAGTTGAGGTCGGTGGTCAGGATGTGGTATGCATTTGCATGCAATGGATTCCGGAGCGCAGCGCCTGCAGCAACTTCTCGCCGCCGTCGGCGAGCCATCGCGGTTCCAGATCGTGCTTGAGCTGGCCCGGCGCGAGCGCCACGTCAGCGATCTCGCGGTGACCATCGGACTGTCCCAGTCGTGCACCACGCGCCACCTGCAGGCGCTCGAGCGCGCCGGAATGGTCCGGGCGCGGCGCGCCGGCAAGCGCGTCGTGGCGGCTCTGGCGCTCCAGGCGCCCGAGGTCGCACGGCTTCTGCAATGGCTTCGCGCCGGAACGGAACTCGACGCATATGCACAGCCGGGGAGGACTGGCGGCACGGAAGCCCGCCGGGAAGTCCCGCAGGACGCGCCTCCCCGGCAAACGCGTCGTTCCCAGCCGTCGGCCGGCGGCACGAAGCCGTCGGCGAAGCCGGCTGCCAGATCGTCGCGCCGCCCTTCGAACCGTCCGTCCGCGCCGGGGCTGAGCTCCTCGCGCCAACTCCGACCCGCGTTTCCCGCCGCAACCGGTGAAGATCGCGCTCACGTTGGTCCCGACGGTTCTGATACACCTCCGTCCGCTCGTCAGGACACGCTGAGGTCCCCGAGGCAACGACCGCAGGACCTCGAGGATTTTCTTCTCTGACCGTTCCGGGGATGCTGACTTATGCGCGTAGCTGCAATTGATATCGGTTCCAACTCGGTGCGTCTGCTGGTGGCCGACGTGCCCGTGGGCCGGAGTTGGGGCGGGCCCATTGCGACGCTCGCGCGGGCGGGCGAGGTCTGCCGACTCGGGCGCGGCCTGCACGAGACCGGGCGCATCGCCGAGGACCTGATCGAGCGCGCTTCCGAGATCACGCGGGAGTTTGCCCGCCGCGCCCGCTCTCTGGGTGCCGTGCACGTGCTCGCCGCGGCGACCGCGGCGCTGCGCAGTGCCGCCAACGGCGCCGAAGTCGCGCAGCGGCTGGGGAGTAGCGCCGGCGTTCCGGTCCGGATCCTGAGCGGCGAGGACGAGGCGTGCCTGGTGTACCGCGCGGTCGTGCTCGGACTTGGCCAGCGCGCGCGGGAGAGTCAGTGCGTCGTGTTCGACCTCGGCGGGGGCAGCACCGAGGTGGTCAGCGGCGTGGGGCAGCAGCCTGGGCGCTGGAACAGCATCGGGTTCGGAGCGGTCAGCCTGACCGAGCGGCTGCTGCCCGGGGACCCGCCCACCGCCGCCGCGCTGGGCACGGCCCGCGACCGGATCCGCGAGGAACTTATGCGTGAATGCGCATTGATGCCGGAGCGAACCACGCTGCTCGCGGGCGTTGGCGGCACGGTGACCGTGCTCGCTTCGATCGACCGCAGCCTGGCCGACTACGATCCCGCCGAACTGGAGGGCTGGTACATCGAGCGCGCGAAGGTGCTCACCACGGTGGACCGCGTCGCTCGCATGACCTATGCCGAGCGCCGGAGCCTGCCCATCATGGGCGAGGGCCGCGCGGACATCATTGGCGCGGGCGCGCTGGTGGTGGAGGCACTCGTGGAACGCTTCGACGCCCCCGGCCTGGTGTGTTCGACCCAGGGGCTGCGCTACGGGCTGGCGCGGCTCGCCGCCGAGGAATGGCAGCGGGAAAACGCGCCGGATAGGGGTTGACCTTCTCTTTGCAAGGGGTGGATACTCCCAACGGCGCATGGCAGGTCCCCACTCAATTTTCTTGCTGGTTCGACTCGGCTTCCTCCGGCCGTGAACAGTCGTTTCTTTTCACGCATCCAGTGCGGGAGGGTCGGAATTGCGATGACTACAGTTCGCGCAAGACTCCTTGTGCCACTGGTCCTGGCTGCGCTGCTTTCCGCGTCGCTCGGGGTCGATACGAGTTGGGCCCATGGACATCGCGCATCGCGCGGCGCCCCGCCCAGCCTCGGGCTGCCTCGTCACGCGGCGGGACCGATGTCGGGAGAGCCGGATTCGGGCGGACTGAGCGCGCCGAAACCGGGGAGCTTGGCGCCGTATTCGGTGGCCGGGGTCAACTCCTGGCTGCTGCAGGCCTGGTACCAGTGGTGGACGGAGCAGCAAGCGAAGGTGGCTGAGCGTCGGTAGTCGATACTGCCACGCACCGCCAGCCGAATGAGCGAGATGGGACGCGGTCGCGAGCCGCGTGTCCGGGTTGCGCCACAGTCGTGTCGGAAGACACGCCGGGGAGCGCCGCGGTCGCGCGACACAGGGGGCCGGGTCGCGGAGCTTCCTCTCAGGCGTCGGCAGTACTCGATGATGCAGAAGCTGGCTTGTCGCGTTTGGTGCGGCCGGCCGTAGGAAGTCTGTGAATCGTCGAGGGTCCAAACGTGCACAGAGCAATCCCACCGGAACCACCGCAGCGTACGGTTGCCTCCGAGCAGGAGGTCAGCCGCACCGAGTCGGTGGGTGATCTCCATCTCGCCGCCGACAATTTCGCGGGCGCGGTCGAGTCCTACGGACAGGCGCTCGGGGAGCTGAGGCCGGGTGAGGTGCCCGCGCGCTTCCGGCTCAGCCTGAAGCTCGCGCAGGCCGAGTTCCACCGTGGCGCGTACGCGGCCGCCGCGGCCGCCGCGGCGCGGGCGCGCGAGGCGTCGCGCGTGCTGGGGGACCCGCGGGCCGGTGCGCGGGTCGCATTGCGCATGGCGGCGATCCTGCACGAGACCGGGGCGTACCGCCGCAGCATGCGCTACGCGCGCTACGCCTACGCGGTGCTGCGCGACAGCGACGAGCATCGCGCCGTCGGCTCGATTGCACTGACGATCGGCCTCGATCTCTACCGTCTCGGCCGTCCCCAGGCGGCGATCGAGTGGTTCCAGACCGCCGCCGCGACGTTCCGCCGCATCGACGACTCCGACGGGCTGGTGAACGCGCTGAACAATCTCGGTCTCGTCTACAAGAACCTGCGCGAGTGGCGCGAGGCGGTGCGCTTCCTCGAGCAGGCGCTCGGCATCGACGAGCGCAAAGGCCTCTACGCCCGCATGCGCACGCACCACCAGAACCTCGGGCTCATCCGCTACCGGCTCGGGCAGTGGGACCTGGCCGAGGAGCATTTCCGCCACTCACTGCGCATCGCGCGCGAAGTGAGGCACGCCGCGAGCGAGGCGCAGGCGCTGCTCGCGATGGGCATGCTCGCGCGCCGCCGCCGCCAGCTCGAGCGCGCCACGGACTTCGATCGCCAGGCCCTGGAGCTGGCCGAGCGCTCGGGCGCGGTGCGCGAGGCGCTGCTCGCCCGCGAGTTCCTCGCCGAGATCGAGCTCGACCGCGATGACGGCGCCGGAGCGCTGCAGCTGCTCGAGCCGGCGCTCGAGGACGCCCGGTCGCGCGCCCCGCAGGGCGACCTGGTGATGGAGATGCAGATCCGCATGGCGCTCGCACTGCAGCTCGTCGGACGCCCGGACGACGCGCAGGACTTCGCGCTCAAGGGCCTGGCGCTGGCCGAGCAGCTGGGCGACCGGGTCGAGCAGGCCGTCGCGCTGCGTGTGCTGGCGCGGCTCGACGCGGTTCGCGGTCACGCGGCGGCAATGGAATCGCGTCTGCGCGACGCGGCGCAGTGCTTCGAGCAGCTCGGCGAGACCTACGAACTCGCGTGCACGCTGGCGCACTGGGCCGAGTGCCTGCTGCTGCTGCCGGCAAGCGCGCGGCTGCGCCTGCCGCTCGAGCCCGTGGCCGACGCGGCACGACGCGGCGCGGCGCTCTTCCGCCAGCTCGGCGTGGCGCCGCGGGCGGCGGAGACGCTGCTGACGCTGGCGCGGCTCGAGTCCGAGCGTGAGCACTACGACCAGGCGCTTTCCCTGCTGGAGCAGGCGGAGCAGTGGCTCGCCGAGTCCGGCGATGCCGCCACCGCGGAGCGCGCCGAGGCGCTGCGCCGCGAGATCGAACGGCAGTACGTCGCGGTGTCGCTCTCCACGTGCAACGAGTTCCGCGCGCTCGAGGAGGCGAATCGCCTCTTCCGCGAGACCGCGGACATGGACGGGCTGCTCTCGCAGATCGTGAAGCTCGCGGTGGACCACTCGGGTGGCGACCGCGGCTTCGTCGCCTTCAGCTCGGGCGGCGGACGGCTCGACGTGGTGGCGCAGCACGGCCTCGGCCGTGACCGCGCGCGCCGCGTGCTGCGCGTGCTCGAGGGCGTCGGCGGCCCGCGCATCTCCGAGAACGGTCCCATGTTCTCGAGCCGCGTCGCGGCGGACCCGCGGTTCGGCGCGGCGCTGACCGAAGCTCTCCAGGGCGTCGGTTCGCTCGTCTGCGTGCCGCTCAACTTTCCCTCGCAGTCCGTCGGGTTGGTCTACGTGGACCGGCTCAACGACAACCTGCTCGGCGCGTTCAAGCAGCGCGAGCTGAACCTGCTCGCGGTGCTGGCAAACAGCGCGGCGGTCGCGATCGTCGAGGCGCAGCGCTCGTTGCTGCTCGCCGAGAACCAGCACCTGCGCGACCAGCTCCGGCCCACGCCGGGCTCGGGACGCGTCGTGTCGCAGTCGCGCGAAATCGCCGCCATCATGCAGCTCATCCGCAAGGTCGGCGACAGCGACGCGACCATCCTGTTCATGGGCGAAACCGGCACCGGCAAGGGCCTCTTCGCGCAGGTCGTGCACGAGAGTTCGGCGCGGCGCGACCGTCCGTTCGTGCAGGTCAACTGCGCCGCGCTGCCCGAGCCGCTGCTCGAGAGCGAGCTGTTCGGCGACGTGCAGGGCGCCTTCACCGGCGCCAACCGCGACAAGTCGGGCCTGTTCGAGGAGGCCGAGGGCGGAACGCTGTTCCTCGACGAGATCGAGAAGATCCCCGAGGCGGTGCAGGCGAAGCTGCTGCACGTGCTCGACCGCGGCGAGATCCGCCCCGTCGGCGCGACGCGCGTGCGCAAGGTGAACGCGCGCGTGATCTGCGCGACGAGCCTGGACCTGCGCGAGCGCATTCGCGCCGGCCGGTTCCTCGAGGACCTCTACTACCGGCTCAACGACATCACCGTGCGCGTCCCTTCGCTGCGCGAACGCCGCGAGGACATCCCGATGCTCGCGCAGCACTTCCTGGCCGTCTACTCGCGGCAGATGGAGAAGACCGTCGGCGGTTTCGCCCCCGAGGTCGTGCGCCTGTTCCTCGAGCACGAGTGGCGCGGCAACGTGCGCGAGCTCGAAAAGACGGTGAAGCGCATGGTGGTGCTCGCGGACGACGGCGACACGCTGGGTCTGGACCTGCTGCCCGTGGAGATGCGCGAGCAACTCGGACCGGTGATTGGCGCCCCATCGCCAGGTTCGGCCGGCGGGCGTGGTCCGCGGACGCTGCGCAGCAGTGTCTCCGAGCTCGAGCGCCAGGTGATTGCCGACGCGCTGAAGCGCAACCGCTTCAACAAGGCCAGGGTCGCGCGCGAGTTGGGCCTGAGTTATCCGACGCTGCTCGGCCGAATCCGGGCCTATCACCTCGAGGGCTTGCGCACGGAATCGTAAATTTGTTTTCGCATAGGGTATCGAAAATATATTTACAATCAAGCCCGCCCCATCCAGCAACTTCGCCGGATGGGGCGAACTTGTTGAAGACTTCTTTCCAGTAGTTTCGCGACGGCGGTCCGAATCGGCACTTTACACTCCAATGGTTATCGCTTATTCGACAACAAGTTATACCATAACATCGGGGTTGTTCAGTGATTGGCACGCAAGGTGCTTAAGTTAGTCTGCGGAGGGGGGGACCTCCAAGCAGGACGTTCGGCAACAGATCGCCGAACTCACTTCTGGGCTAGCCGGATCGTCAGGGGTCTGGTCGAGGGTACGAGCCCCGTCGCACGACAACGCACCAGCCTCTGCGACCGGCTAGCTTGGTTGTCTTTCAAGGGATCTTTCTCCGGACGCGGTAGGGGCCCTTTCGCCGGGCGCCGAAGCTGGCCCGGTCAGCGTCGTCCAGGGCGACGCCCCGCCGCGCTCGGAGCACATCGGGCACCGGCCGGAAGTGGCGCCAGCCGAGCACTGGGGGATGGCGAAGCGGGCGACGCAAAGCTCATTGGGACCGGTGCCCTTTTCAAGGTGGTGTGGCGCCCGTTGCACACCTGCGACCCCGCCGCACACCCGCACCGCCGCCGGTCTCGTTCCGGCGGCGGTTTTTCGTGCGCGGCAAGCTCGAATCCTGGGGTCTTCGGCGTTTCCCCGCCGTTCTCCCGATCGCCCTCGAAGCTGGCATGCGGGTTGCCCTTCCGTCCCGCACGGGCGACACTCGAGCTTGTCGAAGGGAGGTTCCCACCATGCACAAGGCAACATGGCTGCTGGCGGCAGTGCTGGCCCTCGGGCTGACGAGCTGCCACGACAACATGACGGCCCCGCGCGCCGCCCCGGCCGCACCGCGCGGCCTGTACAGCGTGACCGGTGACCAGAGCGTGACCCTGCGCTGGCTCTCCAACACGGAATCCGGGATCACCGGCTATCGCGTCTACCGGGACACATCTGCGACGCCAGACGGCCCCTACTACCAGGTCGGCACGACCTCCGGAATCTCGTTCGTCGTCACCGGCCTGCGCAACGGCCGCACGCTGTTCTTCGCCGTGTCGGCGCTGGGAGCCGGCGGCGAGAGCGACCTGAGCTACGAGACGGTCTACGACACGCCGCGGCCCGCTGGAACCGGCGCCGCCATGGTGAACTACCGCGGCGACTCGGGCGGCACGGGCTGGGACTTCTCGGCCATGCTTGCGCGGCCGTGGGCCAGCCTGCAGGCGGATGTGCTCTACAGCGACACGCTCGGCTTCGCCGAGATCTACGCCGCCGACGCCAGCACCGACATCCAGGACGCGGGCTATTCGTCGACGCTCGACGCGGTGGACTACGCTCCCGCGGGCGGCTGGTCGCCGACCGGCTCGGTCGAGGCCATTCCGGGGCACTGTTACGTGGTGTGGACCCGCGACAACCACTTCGCCAAGTTCCGCGTCACCAGCGCCGACTCGATCTCGACGGTCTTCGACTGGGCCTACCAGACCGATCCGGGCAACGGCGAACTGCGGGCGCGGCGGGCAGGTCATGGAGCAGCGAACGCGAGGCAGGCCTTCGTGACGCAAAGGTGAACCCGGCGGCCGACCCGGCCGGCGCGGCCGTCGTGGAGTAGAATGAATGGGACTCGGACGCGCCCGAGTCGGCGAACATGCGCACCGCAGGAGCGAAAACCGCAAGCGCGGCGTCGACGGCGTGACCCGCCGGCGCCACCGGAAGGAGTGACCGAGATGACACGCAACCACCGGTGGATGGCGCGGGCGCTCGCGGCGCTGACGCTGGCCATCGCCATGCCGGGCGCGGCCCATGCCCGCACCCTTGGCCTCGAGGTCTGGACCGATCGCGGCGATGACGCCGTGTACCAGGCCGGTGACGCCATGCAGGTCAAGGCGCGCGTCAGTGACGACGCCTACATGCTCGTCTACGAGATCGATGCCACGGGCCAGGTCTCGGTGCTTTATCCCTGGCGGCGGGGCTCCAACCTGGTCGAGGGGCACCGCACCTACCGGCTGCCGCCCGAGGGCTCGGGATACGAACTGGCGGTCGAGAAGTCCACGGGCCAGGGCTACATCGTCGCGATTGCCTCGCGCCGCCCGTTTCGCGACCTGCCGTGGTACCTGCGCCCGTTCGATCCGCAGGGTGAGAGCATGGGCTACGAAGACCGTCACGACGAGGAGGACGGCTTCGACGACAGCGGCCACGTGGTCGGCGACCCCATGGTCGCCATGGAGCGAATCCGCCGTCGCGTACTCGACCGTCCGTCGGACACCGAGGATTTCGCGACGTCCTACGCCAGCTACTACGTCGGCCACGAAGTGCGCTACCCGCGCTACCTGTGCGCCGACTGCCATCGCCCCGGCCGCTGGGCGTGGTGGGACGGTTTCGACCCGTACTACTCACGCTGCAGCGTGTTCGATTTCCGCGTGAACTGGAACTGGTGCTGGGGCCCGTGTCAGTGGACCGGCCAGATACCCTACTACTACTACGTCGTGCGCCCGGATTGCCCGCCGGGGTACAACAACTCGTACCGGGATCACTCGCGCTGGTCGTCGTGGAACGGCTACCAGCAGTTCAACCAGCTCTGGGGCGGAAACCTGACCCGCCACAAGACGCCGCCCCCCGCGGGCTACTCGCCGCCGCCGTCGCCGTCGCCGTCGGGCAAGCCGGCCTGGAGCCCTGGTGGCAGCACGCCGCCGGGATATCTGCCGCCTTCGGGCAACAACACGAGGCGTGGAGGTGGTTTCCGCGAGCCGATCACCGTCGGGCGCAATCGCCCCGGTGACCCCAGCCCGTGGGTTCGCCCCGGTGGCGTGGGCCGCAGCCCCGCCCTGGAGCCACCGCGCACGACGCCGGGAGCGCCGCGCACGCCGCCTGCGGCCCGCCCACCCGAGGCGCGCCCGCCGCGCGAGCAGCCGCGGCAGGATCCGCCGCAGCGGCAGGATCCGCCGCGCGAGCAGCCGCGGCAGGAGCCGCCGCAGCGGCAGGAGCCGCCGCGCCAGTATCACCACGCTCCACCCCGGCAGGACCCGACGCATCGCGAGGCGCCCGCCGAACGACCCCAGCGGCCGGACGCTCCGCGCGAGCACGGTGGACGTGATCGCTGAAACTCCCCGCTCGCGAGCGGGTATACTCGGGTGGACCTCTTTCGGGACGACGGGGCCGCGACCACACGGCTCCGTCGCCCACGTTTACCGCCTGCATCCGGAGACCTGACGCGTGTCCATCCTTCGCGCCGCGATCCCCTCGCTTGCGCTGTTCCTTTCCGCTTCCGCAGCCGCGGCCGCGACGCCCGGCTTCGCGTTCCTCGAAGTACCCGCAGGCGCCCGCGCCGCGGCCATGGGTGGCGCCTACGTGACGCTGGCCGAAGGGATCGACGGCGCGTTCTGGAATCCCGCGGGGCTGGCGCTCGTGCACGGGACGCAGGTCACC
>CAIXRL010000847.1 GCA_903921835.1 Candidatus Eiseniibacteriota bacterium
AGCACACGACTGAAAATCGTGGTGTCCCCAGTTCAATTCTGGGGGGTGGCACCATGTGAAGACGGCGCTTGTCGCCGTGTATGTCGATGGGCTGGTGTAGCTCAGCTGGTAGAGCACGTCACTCGTAATGACGGGGTCATCGGTTCGATTCCGATCACCAGCTCCATTTCGACGTCAGGCGGTCGCGTCCCGGGTGACGCGCCGCGAGTGGTACGGGCCGATGCCGGGCGCACCTCAGCGCCGTGCATCGGCCTTGTTTCGTTGCGGTGGGTCCTCCGGGAGGTGGCTGCGTCATGTCCACGGGTCTGATGATCAGTGTCGCCGGGGTGCGCGGCATCGTCGGTGAATCGCTCACCCCGCCCGTCCTGGCGCGCTTCGCCGCGGCCTTCGCCCGCTCGCTCGGGGACGGTCCTGTAGTGGTGGGGCGCGACGCGCGCACGAGCGGTCCGATGGTGCTGGCCGCCGTCTCGGCGGGGCTCGTCGCCGCGGGTCGCGATGTCGTGGACATCGGCCTGGCGACGACCCCGACGACGCAGCTGGCCGTCGAGCACCTGCACGCCGCGGGCGGCGTCATCCTGACTGCGAGCCACAATCCCGCACCGTGGAACGCGCTCAAGTTCCTCTCGGGCCTCGGGGAGTTCCTGGGACCCGCCGAGGGCGGCGCGGTGCGCGAGCGCTTCGAGACCGACCGCGACCTGTGGGTGCCCTGGGACCACATCGGCGCCGTTCGCACGGAAGCCGGTGCGCTGGAATGGCATCTCGAGCGCGTCCTCGGCCTCGAGTTCGTGGACGTGGGAGCGATCCGCCGGCGTGCGCTCGAGGTGGTCGTGGACGGGTGCGCGAGCGTGGGTGGCATCGCGGTGCCGGCGCTGCTCGAACGCCTCGGCGCGACCTGCGTGCCGCTCGATTGCGTCCCCGACGGGCGCTTCACGCGAGAACTCGAACCGGTGCCGCACGCCCTCGGGGCGCTCGGCCGGGCGGTGCGCGAGGCGGGCGCCGACTTCGGCGTCGCACTCGATCCCGACGCCGACCGGGCGGCGTTCGTGGACGCCGATGGCGTTCCGCTGGGGGAGGAGTACACGCTCGCGCTGGGCACCCGCGTCGTGCTCGAGCGCCGCAAGGGGCCGGTGGTGACAAACCTGTCCACCTCCCGTATGCTCGATTTCGTGTGCAGGGAGGCTGGAGTGGCCCTTCACCGCACCCCGGTGGGCGAGGCCCATGTCGTTGCGGGGCTTCGATCTGTGCAGGCGGTGGCAGGCGGCGAGGGTAATGGTGGCATGATCCTCCCGGCAGCGCACTACGGGCGCGACGGCCTGGTGGCCGTGGCGCTCGTGGCGCAGAGGATGAGCGGAGGTGGAACGCTGCGCGAGCACGCTTCGGCGCTGCCACACTTCGCGATGATCAAGGACAAGCTGGCGCGCCCCGAGCAACCGTGGGAACGGACCGAGCAGCGCCTCCGTGAGGCGTTCGCGGGCTGGTCGCTCGACACCGCGGATGGCCTGCGGTTCGCCCGTGAAGAGGAGTGGGTGCATGTGCGCGCCTCGGGCACCGAGCCCGTCGTGCGCGTGATCGCCGAGGCCCCGGGGGCTGCGGGCGCGAAAGCGCTCGTGGAGACCGCCCGCAGGGCGCTCTCGGCCTGACGCGACGGAGGTTGGCACGATGTGCGGAATCGTCGGATACGTCGGACACCGGGACTGCCTGCCCATCCTGATCGAGGGGATCAAGCGCCTGGAGTACAGGGGGTACGACTCGGCCGGTGTCGCCGTGCAGACGGCGGGCGGGCTCGTGGTCGTCAAGGCCAGCGGCAAGATCCGCGCGCTCGAGGCGCGATTGCTGCAGGAGGGCGCTCCGAAGGGGACGTTCGGCATCGCGCACACGCGCTGGGCGACGCACGGCGAGCCCAACGACGTCAACGCGCATCCCCACACCGACGAGCAGTGCAGTGTCGCGCTCGTGCACAACGGCATCATCGAGAACTACGCGACGCTCAAGTCGGCGCTCCAGGCCGAGGGGCACGTCTTCTGCACGGAGACCGACACCGAGGTGCTGGCGCACCTGATCGAGAAGTACATGCGCAGGGGTCTCAAGCTCGAGCGCGCGGTCGGTTCCGCCCTGAAGGACGTCGAGGGCACGTACGGCATCGCCGTGATGGCCGCGAGCGAGCCGGGAGTGCTCGTGGGCGCGCGCCACGGCAGCCCGATGGTGGTGGGAATCTCGGACGGCGAGTACTACCTGGGCTCCGACGTCGCGGCGATCGTGGAGCATACGCGCCAGGTCATCTACCTCGACGACGGCGAGATGGCCGTGCTCTCGCCCGCCGGGTTCCACACCGCGACGATCGCGCTCGAACGCGTCGAGAAGGAAGTCCACGACGTGGACTGGGACCTGAGCCAGATCGAAAAGGGCGGCTACGAGCACTTCATGCTCAAGGAGATCATGGAGCAGCCCGACGCCGTGCGGAACGCGATGCGCGGGCGCCTCAACGTCGAGGAGGGGCTCGCGCGCCTGGGCGGCCTGAACATGACGCCGGAGCAGCTGCGCGAGATCCGCCGCATCATCATCCTCGGCTGCGGCACGTCGTGGCACGCGGGCCTCATCGGCGAGTACATGCTCGAGGAGTTCGCCCGCAGCCCGGTCGAGGTCGAATACGCCTCCGAGTTCCGCTACCGCAACCCGATCGTGGACGAGGGCACGCTGGTGCTCGTCATCTCGCAGTCGGGCGAGACGATCGACACGCTCGCGGCGATGCGCGAGGCCGGGCGCAAGGGCGCCCGCGCGCTGGGCATCGTGAACGTGGTCGGCTCGACCATTGCGCGCGAGTCGGATGGCGGTGTCTACATTCACGCCGGTCCCGAGATCGGCGTGGCCTCGACCAAGGCCTTCACGAGCCAGGTCACCGTGCTCTCGCTGCTCACGCTGGCCCTCGGCCGTCACCGCGGACTGTCGCGCGACTACGGCATCGAGATCGCGCGCGAACTCGCCGCGCTGCCCGGCAAGATCGAGCACGTTCTCGCCGGCGACGCCGCCATCAAGCGCATCGCCGAACTCTACAAGCACCACAACAACCTCCTCTACCTCGGACGCGGCTTCAACTTCCCGGTCGCGCTCGAGGGCGCCCTGAAGCTGAAGGAGATCTCCTACATCCACGCCGAGGGCTATCCGGCCGCGGAGATGAAGCACGGCCCGATCGCGCTGATCGACGAGAGCATGCCGGTGGTCTTCATCTGCACGCGTGACAGCGCCTACGAGAAGGTGGTCAGCAACATGATGGAGGTGCGCGCGCGCAAGGGCCGCATCATCGCCATCGCCACCGAGGGCGACACCGAGATGGCCGCGCGTGCCGACCACGTGCTCTACGTGCCGGCCAGCATCCCGATGCTCCAGCCCATCCTCTCCGTGATCCCGCTGCAGCTGCTCGCGTACCACGTCGCGGTCTCCCGCGGCTGCGACGTCGACCAGCCGCGCAACCTGGCCAAGAGCGTCACCGTCGAGTGACGCAGGAGGAATCCGTGAAGACTCCGCTCACCGTGGCCGGCGCCCCGAAGGCGATCGGTCCGTACTCACAGGCACAGGTCGTGCGGCTGCACGGCGGCAACCGGATGGTGTTCACGTCGGGGCAGATCGGTCTCGATCCCATCAGCGGCGAACTCGTGGCGGGTGGCGTTCAGGAGCAGGCCGAGCGCGTGATGCGCAACCTCGCCGCCGTGCTCGAGGGCGCGGGGCTGACGCTCGCCGACGTCGTCAAGACGACCGTCTACCTGGCGGACATGCAGGACTTCGCCGCGATGAACGAGGTCTACGGCCGCTGGCTGGGTGAATCGCTGCCGGCCCGCACCACGATCGCCGCCGCGGGCCTGCCCCGCGGCGCGAAGGTGGAGATCGACGCCGTGGCCGTTGGCCGCGATCTCTGACACACGTTTCCGGGAACCGGGGCGCTGCCGGCCGTGTGGTCCGCGTCATGGCGCCCAACGAGGTGCCCGCCAGGTGGGAGGGGAGATGAGGAAGCGCAGCACCAGCGACGTGCGGCTCACCGCGCAGGTGGCGGCCGCGGGTTGTGCGGCGAAACTCGGCCCGGGTGAGCTGCGGGCGGCGCTGGCCCTGGTGCGCCAGCCACGGCGGGATCCGCGCGTGCTCGTGGACGCGTCGACTCTCGACGATGCGGGAGTCTTCGCGTGGGGCCGCGGCGACGTGCTCGTGCAGACGGTGGATTTCTTCACGCCGATCGTGGACGACCCGTACGACTACGGCCAGGTCGCGGCGGCCAACGCGCTTTCCGACGTCTTCGCCATGGGCGGCAGGCCGCTCACGTCGCTCGCGCTGCTGTGCGCCCCGGACGGCGGACTTTCGACCGGGGTGATCGCCGCGATTCTCCAGGGCGGCCTCGACAAGATGCACGAGGCGGGTGCGAGCGTGGTCGGCGGACACAGCATCCGCGACCCCGAGCTCAAGTTCGGCTACGCGGTCACGGGCGTGGCGAAGCGGCGCAGGCTGCTCGTCAACAGCGGCGCGAGACCCACGGACCAGCTGTTCCTCACCAAGCCGATCGGCACCGGCGTGCTCACCACCGCGCTCAAGCAGGGCAGGCTCGAGCCCGGGCTCCTGCGCCGCGCCACGCGCCAGATGGCCACTCTCAATCGCGCCGCCTCCGAGGCCGCGATCGAGCACGCGGCCACCGCGGCGACGGACGTCACGGGCTTCAGCCTGCTCGGTCACGCCTCGCAGGTCGCCGACGCCAGCGACGTTACGATCGCGCTCGAGCCGCGGGCGGACTGGTTGCTGCCGAAGGTGCTCGAGTACATCGCGCAGGACGTCTATCCCGGAGGGCTCGCCCGGAACCGGAAGTTCTTCGCCGAGAAGGTGGAGGAGGGCGGGGTCGAGGAGAACCTGCTGCGCGCGCTCTACGATCCGCAAACCTCGGGCGGCCTGCTCGTGGCCGTGCCGGCCCGCAAGTCGGCGGCGTTCTCCGCGGCTCTGCGCCGGCGGCGTGTATGGCACGTTCGCGTCGGCGAGGTCGTGCGGCGGGGTGCGCACGCGGTGCGGCTCGCGGCGAAGAACTGAATGAACCTGCGGGAGCGAATGGGATCTGGTGGTCCCCGGGGACTTCAAATCCTGCGGTCGGGCACTTCGCGTGTCCGAGGTGGGTTCGATTCCCACGCGCTCCCGCCACTGCTCGCTCTGTGGCTCGTCGTGTCGCTGTCCGCAGGACCGGCGTGCGCGACGCCGGCGGGCGCGCAGGGCAGCGCCGGGGCCCGGGACAGCTCGGCGTTGGCCGGGCCGGCGCAGGCGAAGCCGGCGGGCGCGCCGCGCAGGGCCGGCGCGCGGGACAGCTCGGCGCTGGCGAGCCCGGACACCGTGGGGCGTGGAGCGGCCGAGGCGCAGCGGATCGCGAACCGGCTGGGCGGGCAACCCCGCGCCGTCATGCTCCGCTCGCTCGTGGTGCCGGGCTGGGGGCAGCTGTACAACCACGCGTGGTTCAAGGCCGCGGGCGTCGCCGGGACGGAGTGCTGGCTCGTCTCCTCGATCCTGCGCGACCGGGGCGACCTCAACGGGCTCCGTGATCAGGCCAATGCCGCGGCGGCAGCGCAGGACGAGGCGGCATACATTGCCGCCGTGAACAGCTACAATAGTCGGCTCGACGGCTACGTGGGGGGCCAGTGGCTGCTGGGCGGTCTCCTCGCCTACGCGCTGGTGGACGCCTACGTGGACGCCCACTTCCGTCGCTTCGATCTCGAGTTCCGATCCGACCCCGCGTTGCCCAGGGACGTCTCGCCTGAGGGCGGTGGCGGTGGCGCTCCCCCGGGCGGCTCCGGGGGCCGACTCTCCCTACGGTGGCACTTTTGACCGATCCGCGCCTGCGTAACATCCGCAACTTCTGCATCGTCGCCCACATCGACCACGGCAAGAGCACGCTGGCCGATCGGCTGCTCGAGATCACGCACACCCTGACGCCGCAGCAGATGAAGGCCCAGGTGCTCGATGACATGGATCTCGAGCGCGAGAAGGGCATCACGATCAAGTCACACGCGATCGCGATGGCGTACACGGCGAAGGACGGCGTCACGTACGAGCTGAACCTGATCGACACGCCGGGCCACGTGGACTTCACGTACGAGGTTTCGCGTGCGCTCGCCGCGTGCGAGGGCGCCATCCTGGTGGTGGACGCCTCGCAGGGCATCGAGGCGCAGACGCTCTCGAACTACTACCTCGCGTCCGCGCAGAAGCTCACGATCGTCGGCGCAATCAACAAGATCGACCTGCCTGCGGCGCGGCCCGACGAGGTGGCGCTCGAGATCGAACATCACGCGCACGTGCCCGCCGAGCACGTCTGCCGCATCAGCGCCAAGACCGGTGCCGGCGTCGCCGAGCTGCTCGAAGAGGTGATCGCGGACGTGCCGCCGCCGACCGGCAATCCCGACGCGCCCATGCGCGCGCTCATCTTCGATTCCAAGTTCGACCAGTACCGCGGCGTGGTCTGCCTCGTGCGCGTCGTGGACGGCTGCGTGCGCGCGGGTGACCGCATCCGCTTCGTGTCCACCGAGAAGGACCACGAGGTGGCCGAGGTCGGCAAGTTGCGGCTGAAGCTCGACCCCGAGAAGGAGCTGCACGCGGGCCAGGTGGGCTACATCGTCGCCGGCGTGAAGACGGTCGCCGACGCGCGCGTGGGCGATACGATCGTCGCCGCGGACATCGAGGGGCTGCTGCCGCTTCCCGGCTTCCGCGAGACGCAGTCCATGGTGTTCTCGGGTCTCTACCCGATCGACTCCGAACAGTACGAGCCGCTCAAGGAGGCGCTCTCGAAGCTCAAGCTGAACGACGCCTCGCTCATGTACGAGCCCGAGACGTCGGTGGCTCTCGGCTTCGGCTTCCGCGTCGGTTTCCTCGGCCTGCTGCACCTGGAGATCATCCAGGAGCGGCTCCGCCGCGAGTTCCAGATCGACCTGCTCGCCACCACGCCGAGCGTCGTGTACCACGTGCTGCAGACGGACGGCGAGTTCCTCAAGGTGGACAACCCGAGCATGATGCCGCCGGTGCAGAACATCGAGTCGATCGAGGAGCCGGTCGTGCTGGCGCACGTCGTCACCCCGACCGAGTACCTGGGCAACATCTACAGGCTCTGCCAGGAGCGCCGCGGTACGTTCGTGGCCACCGAGCACCTCGAGGAGAACCGCGTGCGGCTCGCCTACCGCCTGCCGCTCGGCGAGATCGTGCTCGACTTCTACGACCGGCTCAAATCGGTCACGCGCGGTTACGCGTCGCTCGACTACGAGTTCACGGGCTACCAGGAGGCCGAGGTCGTCAAGCTCGACGTGATGCTGAACGGCGAGGTCGTGGACGCCCTCTCGGCGATCGTGCATCGCGACAAGGCCTACACGTACGGCAGCTCGCTGTGCGAGAAACTCAAGGAGTTGATCCCGCGCCAGATGTTCCAGGTCGCGATCCAGGCCGCTGTCGGCGGCAAGGTGATCGCGCGCGAGACCATCGGCGCGATGCGCAAGAACGTCATCGCGAAGTGCTACGGCGGCGACATCACCCGGAAGCGGAAGCTCCTCGAGAAGCAGAAGGAAGGAAAGCGCCGGATGAAACAGATCGGCACGGTCGAAGTGCCGCAGGAAGCGTTCATGGCGCTGTTGCGGGTGAATGAGGAATCGAGTTAGTGGCTGGTTGCTGGTTGCTGGTTGCTAGTGGGATGTGGTTGTGGGCGATGATGCGGTGAAAGTTTCATCCGAGGGCGCCATACGCC
>CAIXRL010000848.1 GCA_903921835.1 Candidatus Eiseniibacteriota bacterium
CCGCGCCTCCCTGCGCCAGCCGGCGGACTTCTTCCTTGAAGCGCCGCCCCCGGTCTTCGTAGTCATGGAACATATCGAAGGACGAGCAGCCTGGCGAGAGCAATACAATGCCCCCGGGCCCCGCCGCGCGCCAGGCGGCCGCCACCGCGTCCGCCAGCGTCGCCGCGCGCTCGGCCGGCACGCCCGCCCAGGCCTGCTCCATGGCCGCGGCGCCCTCGCCGATCAGCACGAGGTGCTTCACCGCGGCGCGCACGGACGGCGCCAGCGGCCCGAAATCCTGGCCCTTGTCGCGGCCGCCCGCGATCAGCACGATGGGGCGGTCGAAACTCCTCAGGGCGACCTCCATCGAGCCCACGTTGGTGGCCTTGGAGTCGTTGACGAAGCGCACGCCCCCCACGTCTCCTGCCGGCTCGAGCCGGTGCTCGAGGCCGCCGTACGCGCGCAATGTCTCGCGCAGCGCCGCGGGAGCGCCCTCCAGCGGCATGACCGTCGCGAGCGCCGCGAGCGCGTTGGCGGTGTTGTGCGGGCCGGGCAGGCGCATCTCGGCGCGCGGCATGAGCGGCTCGCGCCCGCCGCGCCAGGCCAGCATCAACTGGCCGTGCTCGAGG
Organism: Candidatus Eiseniibacteriota bacterium; assembly: GCA_903921835.1. Lineage (GTDB taxonomy): Bacteria > Eisenbacteria > RBG-16-71-46 > RBG-16-71-46 > RBG-16-71-46 > CAIXRL01. The sequence continues at coordinate 609 of CAIXRL010000848.1, forward strand.
AACGCGCCCTCGTCCACGGGGCCCGCGACGGAGAAGTGGAGCGTGCCCGCCTCGCCCGCGGGGCGCGACAGCACCTCCGGGTCGTCGGCATTGAGCACGGCCCAGTCGGTCTCCTCCTGGCGCTCGAAGAGCCGCTGCTTCGCGGCGCCGTAGACCTCGAACGTGCCATGCCGGTCGGCGTGGTCGGGCGTGAGGTTGAGCCACGTCGCGACGAAGGGCCTGAGCCTCTGCACGGTCTCGAGCTGGAACGAGGACACCTCGACCACGAGCAGGCCGCTCGCGCTCACGTCCTCCGCCACCTCGCAGATCGCGCGCCCGATGTTGCCACAGACCTCGACCTCGCGTCCCGCCGCCCGCAGCAGCGCGCCGGTCAGGTCGGTGGTCGTGCTCTTGCCGTTCGTGCCGGTCACGCACAACAGCGGCGCATGCGCGGCGAGGAAGCCCAGTTCGAGCTCGCCGATCACGGGCAGGCCACGATCGAGAGCGGCGAGCGCCAGCGGGTGGTTCACGGGAATGCCAGGGCTCCAGACGACGAAGTCGCGGCCGTCGAGCAGCGCCGCGTCGTCGCGACCCCAGGCGCAGGCGATGCCCGCGCCGGCCAGCGCGCGCGCGCCATCGGACAGCTCACGGTCGGCGCGGCGGTCGCACACGCACACGTCGGCGCCGTGGCGCGCGAGCAGCCGCGCGGCCGCGATGCCGCTGCGCGCCGCGCCCGCCACGAGCGGACGCCTGCCGGGAAGCGGATGACGGGGATCGAAGGTCATTGGAGCTTGAAGGTCGAGAGCGACAGCAGGGCGAACAGCGCGGCCACGATGTAGAAGCGCAGCACGACCCGGGATTCCGCCCAGCCCATCAGCTCGAAGTGGTGGTGCAGCGGGGCCATGCGGAAGACGCGCCGGCCGGTGAGCTTGAACGAGGCGACCTGGATCATGACCGAGAGCGCCTCGGCGACGAACACGCCGCCCACCAGGACGAGCCAGAACTCGCGCTTGATGAGCACCGAGACGACGCCCAGCGCACCGCCCAGCGCGAGCGAACCCGTGTCGCCCATGAACACCTTCGCGGGCGGGCAGTTGTACCAGAGGAAGCCGAGCGACGCCCCCAGCACGGCGGCGCAGAACACCGTCAGCTCGCCGCTGTAGGCGAGGTAGTCGAGGTTCAGGTAGGCCGAGAACTTGGCGTGGCCGCTCAGGTAGCACATGGCCGCGAACGCCACCGAGGCGATCGCGACCAGCCCCGAGGCCAGGCCGTCGAGGCCGTCGGTGAGGTTCACGGCGTTCGAGAATCCGGTGATGATGAAGGCCACGAACGGCACGAACAACCAGGCCAGGTCGAGGTAACGGAACTTGATGAACGGCACGTGCGTCACGGTGGGCGAAAGACCCGGCTCGGGGTACAGCAGGATGATCAGGCCGACGATCACACCGATGACGATCTGCCCCGCCATCTTGTAGCGGCCGAGCAGCCCGTTGGGCAGGTTCTTCACCACGCGCAGCCAGTCGTCGAGGAAGCCCAGCCCCCCGAGCCACAGGGTCGTGAGCAGTGCGATCCACAGCTGGCGCGAATGGAAGTTCCCCCACAGCAGGCACGGTACCAGGATGGCCGCCAGGATGAGCAGCCCGCCCATCGTCGGCGTGCCTTCCTTGCCGAGGTGTGTCCGCGGTCCGTCCTGGCGCACCCGCTGCCCCAGCTTCACGCGGCGCAGCCAGCCGATCACGTGCGGGCCGAGGACCAGGCTGATGAGCAGCGCCGTGACCGCCGCGTAGGCGGAGCGGAACGTGATGTAGCGAAAGACGTTCAGCACCGAGAACCCGGCGATCTTGTGCAGCGGGAAGATCCACTCGTAGAACACGTTCAGCTCTCCCGGTCCAGATGATCGAGCACCTGCTCGAGCGCGGCGCCGCGCGACGCCTTGAGCAGGACGACGACGCCGGGCGCGAGCGCCTCGCGCAGCGCAGCGGCGGCCTGCGGCTTGCCCGCGAAGACCCTCGCCTCGATGCCGCGGGCTCGGGCACCTTCGGCATAGTCTCCCGCGTACGCACCCACTGTCCACAGCTCCGCGTCGCGCACCTTCGCCCCGGTTTCGCGGTGGAGCGCCGCTGCCGTCTCGCCCAGCTCGAGCATGTCCCCGAGCAACGCAATGCGGCGCGTGGCGCCGGGCCAGTTCGCGAGCGTCTCCAGGGCCGCCTGGGTGGAGTCCGGGTTGGCGTTGTAGCAGTCCTTGAGGATGATCGCGCCGCCGGCGCGCAGCGGCTCCATGCGGCCCCCGAGCGGCGGCTGCGCCTCGAGCGCCGCGGCGACCTGCGCGGGATCGAGCCGCCAGTGCCGCGCCACCGCCAGCGCCGCGAGCGCGTTCTGCACCTGGTGGCGTCCGACGAGTTGCAGCCGGATCGGCGGAAAGCCCGCGACATGCACCCGCGAGCCCTCCGCGCCGAGATCCTCGACGCGCTCGGGCCGCACGTCGGCGTCCGCGGCGAACCCGTACGTGATCACGTGCGCCCTGGCGCCACGGACCGCTGCGAGCAGGCGCGGCGAATCGGCGCCCACGAACGCCGGCTGGCCCTCGCGCAGCGCGTGCACGAGCGCCGCCTTCTCGCGCGCGACGGCCTCGAGCGAACCGAGGCCCTCGAGGTGCGCGCTGCCCGCGTTGGTCACGATCGCCGCGGTGGGGCCCGCGAGCCGCGCCAGCTCGGCGATTTCGCCCGCGTGGTTCATGCCCATCTCGACCACCGCGGACTGGTGCTCGCGGCGCAGGCCCAGCAGCGTCAGCGGCACGCCCCAGTGGTTGTTGAGGTTCCCCTCGGTGCGCAGCACCGGCGCGGCCGTCGCCAGCACCGAGGCGACCAGGTCCTTCGTGGTCGTCTTGCCCGTGCTGCCGGTGATGCCCAGCAGCAGGCCCGGCCACTTCTCGCGATAGCGCATCGCCAGCCGCTGCAGCGCCGCGGTGACGTCGTCCACCACCACCAGCGGGCCCAGTTCGAGGTGCGCGATGCGCGGATGAACGGCGCGCGCGCACAGCGCGGCGAGCGCGCCGTTCGCGAACGCCTCGTCGAGATACGCGTGGCCGTCCACCTGGCCGCCCGGCAGCGGCACGAACAGCATGCCGGGCCGGATCCGGCGCGTGTCGAGCGAGGCGCCCGTGATGCCGCTGCGCAGGAACGCCTCGCGCGCGGCGGCGCCCGCCGGCACGCTGCGCACGACGAGATCGCCGCCCGCCCACTGCGCCAGCTCCACGAGCGTGATCGCGGGCGGCGCCGGCGCGCCGGTGGTCATCGCCGCGCTCCCAGCGCCACGCGGGCCACCTCGCGATCGTCGAACGGCAGCACCGAGTCGCCGGTCGTCTGCGTGGTCTCGTGGCCCTTGCCCGCGATCAGCACGACGTCCCCGTCGCGCGCCGTGGCGACCGCCGCGGCGATCGCCTCGCGCCGCTCGAGGATCGTCACGAGCCCGCCGCCGGGCGCGCCGGCGACGATCTCGCGCGCGATCGCTTCCGGGTCCTCGCCGCGCGGGTTGTCGTTCGTCACCCATGCCGCGTCCGCGAGGCCCGCGGCGAGCGCGCCCATCTGCGGACGCTTGCCGCGGTCACGGTCGCCGCCGCAGCCGAAGACGCAGAGCACGCGGCCGGTCGCGTGTTCGCGGCAGGCGGCCAGCGCGCGCCCGAGCGCATCGGGTGTGTGCGCGTAGTCCACCACCACGGTGAACGGGCCGTCACCGGTCACGCGCTCGAGCCGGCCGGGCACGCCGGCGAAGGACTCCAGGCCGCGCCGCGCGAGCTCGTCCGCGATGCCCAGCGCGCGCGCCGCGGCGAAGGCGCCGGCCGCGTTCCACGCATTGAAGCGCCCGAGCATCGGCAGCGCGAGCGAACACGCGTCCTCGGGCACCGCGAGCGAGATCGCAAGCCCGCCGGCCCCCGGGATCACGCGCGCGATCCGCACGTCCGCGTGCGCGTGCCCGCCGAAGACCACCACGCGGCCGCCGCCCCCGGCCGCCGCCGCCGCGACCCTCGCCGCGGCCGGATCGTCGGCGTTCACGACGGCCGTCCATGGCCTGTCCGCCTCGCCGTTGCGCCCGTCGAACAGCATGAGCTTGGCATCCAGGTACGCTTCCATGGTGCCGTGGTAGTCGAGGTGGTCCTGCGTCAGGTTCGTGAACACCGCGACGTCCACCTGCAGCCCCCACGCGCGGCGCTGCGCGAGCGCGTGGCTGCTCGCCTCGATCGCCACGGCCTGGGTACCGCCATCGCGCATCCCGGCGAGCAGCGCCTGCAGCTCCGGCGCCTCGGGCGTCGTGAACGCGCTCGGGCGCGTCGTACCGTTCACGCGGATGCCCGTCGTGCCGATCACTCCCGCGCGCCATCCGGCCGCCGCGAAGATCGCCTCGAGCATGTACGTGGTGGTGGTCTTGCCGTTGGTGCCGGTCACCGCGACCACGCGCAGCGCGCGGGACGGATCGCCGTGCAGCGTGCACGCGGCCCGCGCGAGCGCCAGCCGCGGCTCGTCCACCTCGATCGCAGTGGCGCCCTCGACGGCGAGACCGCGCGGCCCCACCACGGCGCAGGCGCCCGCGGCGACGGCGGCGGCGGCGAAGCGCGCGCCG
>CAIXRL010000849.1 GCA_903921835.1 Candidatus Eiseniibacteriota bacterium
CGAACGACGCGCCGCGCAGTCGCACGAGCGTGCGCCCCGAGCCGGGTGGATTCGGGAACGAGAAGCGGATGCGATGCCCGCGCCGGGGGATCACGACGCGCTCCTCCTTCAGCCGGTCGATCTGCTTGCGCTTGCTCTGCGCCGCCGCGGCCTTGGTGTTCTTGGCGCCGAAGCGCTCCACGAAGCGCGAGAGCTGGGCGATCTTCGCGTCGAGCTGCGCGTTCGCGGCCTCCATCTGGTCGCGGCGCAGCTCCTTCTCCTCGAGGTAGCGCGTGAAGCCCATCGCGTAGCCGGAGAGCCGGCCGTTGTCGAGCTCGCGCACCTCGGTGGCGACGCGGTCGAGAAACACGCGATCGTGCGAGACCACGACGAGCGCGCCGTGAAAATCGTCGAGGTAGTCCTCCAGCCATTCCATCGCGGGCAGGTCGAGATGGTTGGTGGGTTCGTCCATGAACAGCACGGTGGGATCGGCGAGCAGCAGCGCCGCCAGCGCGCAGCGCATGCGCCAGCCGCCCGAGAACTCGGCCAGCGGCCGGTCCTGGTCGCGCATGGAAAAGCCCAGGCCCGAGAGCACGCGCCGCGCCTCGGGCTCCAGCCGGTGCTCGGCGTGCACCTCCAGGTGGTGCTGCAGCTCGCCTGTGCGCTCGAGCGTGGCGTCGAGTTCGGGATCGTCGGGGGAGATGCCCGCGAGTCGCGCGTGCAGCGCGTCGAGCTCCTCGCGCATGCCGAGCATGGCCGCGTGCGCCTCCATGGCGCGTTCGAGCACCGTGCCCTCGAACGTCTCCGCGGCTTCCTGCGGCAGGTAGCCAACCCGCGTGCCGCGCGCGAGCACGCACGATCCGGACTCCGGCGAGTACTCGCCGAGGATCACGCGGATGAGCGTGGTCTTGCCGGCCCCGTTCGGGCCGACCAGCGCACAGCGGTCACCGGGTGCGATCACCCAGTCGAGCTGGTCGAAAAGCACACGCTGGCCAATGGAATACCGCAGGTTCTGGAGCTGGATCATGGTCTCTCTTCAGCCAGGACGATTCATGGGCCCGCGGGGCCGCGGGCGGAATCGGTGCGACATTCGCCGTGGGGCTCGACCGGCCACTTGCGTCTGCCACGTCTTTCGCACTCTCGACCCGAGGTTCATGAACGGTCCGGGTGTAGGATGTTGACGGCCCGGAAAATGCAGGTCCATAATTGCACAAGTTGGCCGTCCATGGTGGAAACCGGTTTCCACGGTCCGATTGGCGCGCCAATCCACCTTCTCCCCTCGCGGGGCATTCTCCTGCTCGACTTCCTGCGGTTCGCCCGCCGAATGCCTCGCTCGTTGATCGCCGCCGCGCTTGCGCTGGCGGTCGCCCTGGTGTTCGCGCCGGTCCCTTCGCGCGCTGCCTACATGGCGCCCGGGAGCCCGGTGCAACCGAAGGATTTCACGCTGGTGAAGCGGGATGGCTACTACCATCTCTTCTACATCCTGAACAACCTGGCCGTGTATCCGAACCAGACCCAGACCAGCTTCGGCCACGCAATCTCGTCCGACCTGTACCACTGGACGCAGCTGCCGCCGGTGCTTCAGGTGTCCTCCTTGGACTGGGACAACCTGCACGTGTGGGCGCCGTGCGTCGTGCAGCAGGACGGCCTGTGGTGGATGCTCTACGCGGGCATCACGCTGGATGCCACGCACAATCAGACCCAACGCATCGGGCTCGCCGTGTCTGCGGATCTCGACACGTGGACGCGCGTCGAGACGCCGGTTTGGGACGCGACGCAGGTGCCGTGGGTGTGGTCGAACCCGGCGAGCGGGGCTCCGGCGTTTCGGGACCCGTTCGTGATGCCGGACCCGCAGAGCCCGGGCGGCTGGCTGATGTACTACGACGCCTCCTACGGCGCGGACTCGGCCGCGACGGTCGTGGGCGTGGCGCGCTCGAGCGGGGACCTGCGATCGTGGAGCGATGCGGGCCCCCTGCTCATCACCTGGCGCGGGATGACGTGGAACCAGGTCACAGAGTCGCCCCACCTGATCCAGCACAACGGGCTCTGGTACCTCTTCATCACCACGAACTCGGGGGATGCGCTTTCGATCTATACGAGCACCGACCCGACAGGTCCTTCATGGATGTGGAACTACCGCGGCCGGTTGCGCACGGTGCTCGGCATGGACACGAGTGGGTGGTACGCGTCCGAGGGGATGCAGGACGGCACGCACCAGCTCTTCGCCTACGTGATGGGGGGGCAGATCGAACTGCGCGAGATGGTGTTCGGCAGTTCGTGGTTGTTCTCGCTGGTGCCGCCGCCGTACTTCCACGTGATGAGCCTGGCCTGGGCGTCGCCTGCCCTGCACGAGGGCGATACGACCGCGTTCTTCATGCGGATCGCCAACCCGGCCTCGGGGAGACTCGTGCTGCGGACGTTCGTGGTCGATTCGCTGGGCGCTGAAACGCCGGTGGCCCCCGAGAGCCTCGGCCTCGGGCTGCCCGCGTTCCTGTCCGCGGACACGCTCTCGGTGCCGTGGGTCGCGAGACGCTGGCCGCGCGTTCCGGCCACCGACACGACCACCATCACCCGCCTCCGCGTGCGCACCGACGACAGCACCGCGATCAGCGCCATTCTCAGCGTGCGCGGACGCCCGATTCCGTCCCCGCCTGACTCCACGCCTCCCGGTGTGGGTCCGGGAGGGGATCCCGAACTCCCGCTCCCGTATCCGGAGAAGCACGTCTTCTTCCGCGCCCTGCACGACACTCCTCTTGGCGCCACGACCGCGCTGGCCGTGGGTCTCGAGGCGTCGGCGCCGGCGCGCGTGGACATCTACGACATCCTCGGCCGTCGCGTGCGCAACCTCGCCCAGCGTGACCTGCCCGCGGGCGTCACCGTGCTGCCGTGGGATGGTCGCGACCAGTCGGGGGTCCGCCTGGAGCGCGGCGTCTACTTCGCGAGGCTCGTGGCGGGCGATCACCTGCTCACCGTGCGGCTGCTGCTGCTCGATCACTAGCCCGAATTATTCGCGAAGCGTGACAAACACGAAGGCCCCCGCATGGTAGAAAGGGCTTGTTCAGGACCTTTTCTCCAAGGACGGAGGCCTTCGACGTGCGCGAGCTTATCACGAC
>CAIXRL010000850.1 GCA_903921835.1 Candidatus Eiseniibacteriota bacterium
CGACGAGCGCGAGCGCGACCGCCCACGCGAGGACGCGTACGCCGCGCCGGCGCGCCGGCCGCGGCCGCGTCACGGGGACGGCCCGGCGCGCCCCCCGCCGCCCGCGCTTCATCGCATCGCTCCGTCGGCGGCGAGCCGCACATCCGCCGCGCCGGTGCGGGGAGGCGCGAGGACGAAGTGACCGCCCGCGTCGCCGCGCAGCGGCGGCGCCGGCGCGGCAGCGAGCGCGAAACCCTGCGGCACGCGCATCCGCGTCCAGACCGGAACGGACGTCCAGGTCCAATGCGCCCGATCGCCCTCGCGCCGGAACGAGAGCTCCAGGACGCCCCAGCGGGTCGGCGCGCCGCTCACGCGCGCGCCCTGCCACCAGCGCTCCCGCGCGGCGAGCGTCAGCAGCAGCGTGTCGCCGTCGTCGTAGAGGACGGCATTGCGCACGAGCGCCACCAGCGCGGCGGCCGACGTCGGGTGCGGCGGCAGGTTCAAACCGAAATCGCGCGAGCTGCGCGAGAACAGCTCCGCGCCCGCGCCGCTGCCGTTGCGCCAGCGCAGCAGGGCGTCCAGCACGCTGTCGGCCGCGAGCGGACGATCGGCGAGCATCGCCCACACGCCGAGGTCCGCCCCCACGTAGCTCTGGAGCGTGTCGACGGGGCCGTAGCAGACCATGCCCGCACCGCCGGCGCGCGCCCACAACCGCCGCGCCAGCCGCTCGCAGCGCGCGTCGCCGGGATCGAGCACGGCCGCCGGCCATGCGGCGACCAGGTTTCCCCAGTCGCGGCCGCCGCCCCGCCAGCATCCGGGCACGTCGGGCGAAGCCTGGTGGTCGAGCGCGGTGATCACCTCGGCCGCGTAGGCGCGCCGTTGCGTCTCGAGCCGCGCGCTGTCCGCGGCAAGTCCCGCGGCGCCGCACAGACGTGCCGCCGCGCGATACCCGGCCAGCGACCAGAAGTCGTCGCCCGTGAGCTGCCCCAGCACCTGCTCGCCGTCCCTCGGGTCGGCGTACGGCATCAGGTTCCCGAGCGGCCATCCGGCCCGCCTGCCCATGTCGCGTTGCCCCTCGACCCACGCGCACGCGGCGAGCGCGCGACGGGCGAGTGCCGCCACGTCCGGCGAAGGCGCGGGCCGAAGCGACGCCTGCTCGAAAGCCCACAGCGCCTGGCCGGTGCCATCCAGCTGTCCGCGCTGGGTGATGTAGGGGCCTTCGGGCCACTGCAGCGGCGCGAAGCCATCGACCAGCTGCCGCGCCTCCTCGACGTGCCCGCTGATCGCCAGCGCCTGCACCACGCGCGCGCCGTCGCGGAGCCAGAAGTCGCGGTACTGGAACGGTCCCCCGATCGGCAGCCAGCGCCCGTCGCGATGTTCGCGACACGCGAGGAGAACGACCTGCGCCGCGCGCAGGGCGGCTTCAGTCTCCGCATCGCCGAGCTCGAAGCGCGCGCCATGCGCGATCGCCGCCGTCCAGTACGCGCGCACCTGTGCGACGCGCGACGCATGTGAACGCGCCGCGACGCGCGCGAGGTCGCGGCCCGGGAGCGGCGTCGCTGGGAGCACGAAGCACGCCTCGCTCCGCCCGCCGGGCGCGAGCGTCCACTCGCCCGCGGCCTGCGGGCCCGTGGCGGCGAGCGTCGTGTAGCCGCAGCCCGAATCCGCAGCGGAGCTCGTCGCCCAGCGCCGACCTGCCGCGGTCGGCGACTCGCCGTCGGCGGCGACGAAGCGCAACGTGGCCACGGCGGAGTCCACCACGGCCGCGAGCCGCACGCGCCGCGCGCCACCGCCCTCGTTCACGGCGCGCACGCGCAGCGAGACCGCGAGCACCGAGTCGCCGTCCGAGCGTGCGGGGAACGCAACGGCCTCGAACTCCCAGCGCACGTCCGCCGAACGGCGTGTCCAGCGGATCACGGGCAGCCAGCGGTCCTCGCTCGCGACGTGCGCGGGCGGCGCGGCGAGGGCGCCGCCGCACGACGGCTCGAAGCGCACGCGCCAGAGGCCGTTCTCGAGCGCGCCCTCGGGGCCGACGAGCCAGGCGTGCGTGAGGCCCGGCCACACCAGCGCCGCCGTGGGCCGCGCGAACGCATCGGGAATGCTGTCGGGATCCCATGCGCGCTCCGCCGTCGAGCCGCCCCGGCCACCGCAGCCGGCGAGCAGGCCCGCGAGCAACGTCACCAGAGCCAAACGCACGCCGACGCGGTGGCAGAATCGGGACATCGCGGCCTCTCTCCTGTGAGCTCCCGGGCCTCGCGCCCGGACGGGCAGCCGCGCCACCGTTGGGCGCATCGCGCAGGGCGGCTGGCCGGCAGCCGGGCTTCGCCCGCGCAGGGACGCAGAGCGCAGCCTATCACGGCGCGAGGGACCGGGCTGCGGGGCGTGGCGATCCCGACGCGCGGGTGCCGGGACAGCACCGTGATCGCCCGCGCCCTGGATGAACCGCCGGCCGGATGCGGGAGGACCGTGGCAGCAGGAACCGGCCCCGGCGGTGGCCCCCGGGATGCCCGGTCGCGACGGGCCTTGCGGACGATACGAAGGCGATGGAGGCCGGCCGGTCCGCCGCGGCGGATGACGCGCAGGAAGCGCTTCGCGGTCCGCGCACCACGCAGGAGCCTCCAGGCCACGCGACCCGGAGGCTCCCGCACCTGCTTCGGAAAGCGTCAGCCCTTGAGCGCGATCATCTTTGGCCAGAGCACCTGCGCCTCCTCGCGCGCCTTCGCGCGCAGCTCATCGATGTCGCCGTTGACCAGTTTGCCGCTTTCCACGACGACCTTCCCGGCCACGCGCACGCGCTCGACGACCGGCGGCGTGTTCGGCTCGCCAGCCGCGTACACGACCGTATCACCCTCGAGACCCAACCCCGCAGGCGCGTCGGCGAAGCGCTCGGCCGCCAGCTTGCGCCCGTTCTCGAGCCGGCGCTTCGCGGCCGCCACCTCTTCCTGCGGGTAGCCGGCGCTCAGCCGCTCCAGGGCCGAGGCCTCCTTCGGCATGTCGGCCTCCCAGCCGTCCGTGCCAAGGCCCACCTTGCTGCTCGCCCACAGGCACGACGAGTAGCCCACGCGATTGCCTTCGTTGGAGCGCGGGTTCTGCACCAGCCACACACCCTTCGTTTCGGCCATGCGGACCTGCGCGGGATTGAGGAACACGCCGTGCGCCATGATCGAGCCGGGCGGCAGTGCATTCAGCGCGAGCAACCGCTCGAGCGGGCCCTCGAAGCCGCGCCTGCGCGCGTCCTCGACGTCGGAGTGATCCTCGCCCACGTGCACGTGCACCGCGCTGCCCAGCTCGCGCGCCATGTCGCCGGACTCGCGGACCGTTTCGTCCGAGCACGTGAACGAGGCGTGCAGTCCGACCAGGCCGCGCACCAGCGGGCGCTTGTTCTCGCGGATGAAGCGGCGGCACTCGGCCAGCCCGCGGCGGCCCTCGGCGATCCCGCCGTTGCGGTCGGTCGCGCCGTAGGTCAGCACCGCGCGGATGCCGAACTCCTGGCAGGCGTCGGCCAGCACGTCGAGCGAGCCGTCGATGAACGCGGGCGACTCCTGGTGATCGATGAGCGTTGTGGTGCCGAAGAGCAGCGACTGGGCGGCATAGAGCCGGGCCGAGGCGCGCATCGCGCGCTCGTCGAGCGCGCGGTCGAGGCGCCACCACAGGCGCTCGAGGATCTGCATGAAGTTCTCGGGCGCAGGCGTGGGAGCCGGGATGCCGAAGGGCGCCAGCGCGCTGTAGACGTGGGTATGGGCGTTGACGAAGCCCGGGAGCGTGCCGGTCGGCGTGGTCATTGCAGACTCTCCATTCGTGCTCGGATCGGGGCGCGGATCCGGCGGTGCCGGAACGCGAGTGTGATCCCGCACTATAGCCTTTCCCCGGGCGGCAGTTCATACGGCCCCGGGAGGCGCGTTGCCGGCCCGCGGGGCGCGCGCCC